>PUMO01000010.1 GCA_003551405.1 Mollicutes bacterium
TACGATTGAAATTGTTGCGGAGGATTATGACACGATACGCTGGATTAGCGGACTTGATGAGGATGGCTTTTCCAATGAAATTGAAACGGGCGAAATCTTTGATTATTCCCGTTTTGATGGCAGTTATGTCCGTGCAGAAATCATTACCAATCCTGAGAGCATGAACCGCAGAAAAGTACTTACCCAACCGTTTGGCTTCGCACCTGTTGAATAAGACCTTATATAATAATAATGCCCCCTTCAATGGTTGAGGGGGCATTTTTTATAGTTTATAGAGGATAAGCATGTCGGTATTTTTAATTTCAAACGGTGCGTCATGGAGTGCGCCTTCAAAAAGTTTCACTGTGTCGTTTTGAATAATACCAATGGGCATGAGAGTGTGACTGGAGGACTCATATAGCACATTGGTAAAAGTTTTGATGGACGCAAATGATAGTGGGAAGGCTTCGTTGATGATGGCGTCAGCTTTATCAATATGAAGCGCTTTATCATCCGTGTTTTTGCCGTAAGGGCTTATGGTGAGTAAATCATCAAAGAATCGTTCCGTCCTTGGATATAGTGCAAAATTGCCAAGTAGAAGGGACACGATTTTGTTGGAAATAATGGTGTTTTCAATCTCTAATTCCTTGATGAGGGTGTCATTCTTGGGATCCAGCAACTCAGCGATAATATGTATATTTGTGTGGTCACGTTGCTTGATTTTGATCAGGCTGTTAATCACATCAGCATCCATCATGTTTTCATGCACACGTTCATCACTCAGTAAAAGCATGTTGGTGTTTTCACGTGTGTCTTGATTATCCAAAAAGTCATCGAGCGCATCATGGTCAATGTGTGTGGTTTTGAATTCACTGCCATGAAGCGTTTTATAGTTGTCAAATGCGTTTTGAATAAAGGGACGCTTATTGTTGTTTCCAACAATGACAACAGTTAGTGATTCTTTTTGTTTAAGGGGGTGAAGCGTTAGTGTTTGAGCGGGTTTAATAGACTCAGTCACTGTTTGATGTGCATGCTTATGTGAATCGCTTAGGACAAACACCGCATCATCAAATCGTTCGAGTGGTACGGCACTTGGATGATGGGTGATTATGTTATCAAACGAAGCATCATCCACAGGATAAATACTCGCACCTTTAAATGAGAAAAGGGAAAGGTAAACATCTTCGGTATATTTCTTCATGAGCGTTTGCGCCATAATTTGTCCAAGACGCCGATCAAAACAAATAGGAATCAATGCTTTATCTTTAAGGGTGTTGATCTTGGTTTGTAGATTCATAATCTTTTCTTTTGTTTCAAACCTCTTGATTTCACATACAATATTCAACTGCTTGGGTAAATCGACTTGCCCGACAGCCAGGAGCGTTTTGATGATGTTAAGGTCGCCTGAGCCCAGGGGACCTTTTGAGCGTTCGAATGATTGGTCATTCATAATGATGACACTTTGAGACTTTGTAAGGGCACTATCAGAAAGTTCCCCCTTGTTAAGTGGGTCTCCAGGTTTAATAAGAACATTGAACTGTTTAAGTTTTTCTTTTGATATATTTTTCGCCATCATGGCACTGCGAACCTTTTGTTCAACATAATGTTTGTTTACATCCGCAAGAACCAAAACCGTAATGTGCTTGCCTTTTACATGCAATAAATCACTGATGAGTTCGGGGACCTTATTGTTATAATTGAGTATTAAAATATGATTTTGTAAATATACCTTGCCAGATCCGCTTTGTTTTTTCTCAAAATAATCTTTAAGGGCGTTGGTGATAAGCGCGATAATGGTCCCAGAAAAAAGAATGATGCCAATAAGGAGCACACTTACTGCCAAGAACAGCGTTTGCGGATTTTCAATTTCTAAAATCGCATTGGGCGCAAGCAACCATGTCACACTTCCAAGCGCGAAGGCTTCTATGAAAGAATTGAATTGTTCATCAATGACCAAGGCAATAATCGCAGCAATGATGAGAATGATAACGTTAATGAACAGCATCATCATGATGATGGTAATCCGTGGCTTTTGGTGGGTTTTCACACTGAGTGCGGCACGCATATTGCTAAATTTTTGTTTCAACCACTTCATAAAAGGCCCCCTAAATAAATCTTGTAATGCGCCTTGATATATATTCATTATACATTGGTCAATTGCATATCGAAAGAAGAAGTTAACACGTTAAAAATGGATAGGCCTATTTATAAACCTAAAAATTAATTGAAATATTCTACATTGTGGGGTAACATTTACTTTAAGAGTGGAGTGATGCCAGTGGTTAGATATCTCGTTGTTCGCCTTGTTTGGCTGTTCATAATGTTGACTATTATATTCATCATTACCTATTATGTGTCGCGTGTATCCCACTTAATGATTTGGACTCCTCATTATTCTTTTTTCGACAATATTCGCATAGCAACAATTGGGTTTAAAGAATTTATGAGTGATCTTCTTTTTGGTGTGGTAGAACAGGCCAGCGGACGTGAAACGGTCCAAGAGCAGTTTGTTCGCGCTGCGCCCGTATCGCTTTTCATTGTGGCGATTGGATTTTTATATGCGTTCATTGTTGGCGTATTTTTAGGCATCTTGTCTGCGATATTTCACCGTTCGTGGTTTGATAGAATCATCTCCAATATTACCCTCTTTTTTGCGTCAATTCCTGCGTATTTATGGGTGATTGTGTTTATGGTCTATTTTACTTGGCAACGCGATCTATTGCCGGGGCTTTACCCGGCTTATCCAAGTGATATTGGGCCACCACCAATAAGCCTTCAGATGATTGGGCTTATCATCCCCGTGGTGGCGCTTTCGTTTTATCCCGTTGCCATGTTTGCACAACTTGTGCGTGGTGAATTGATTGAACAATCAACCTCGAATACTTTGGTACTTGCAAAAGCCAAGGGCCTTACTCCCAGACGCGCCCTTCTTAAACATACACTACCGCTCAGTTTTTTGCCTCTGATAAGACAAATTCCCAATATGTTTACTTTTATGCTCTTCAATGCTTTTGTTGTAGAGGTCGCCTATAATGTACCGGGGATTGCACGGTGGATGTATCATTCCATGATTATAGAGATATTTGACAGTGGTCAATTCTTTATCGATCCGCCCGTCGTTGTGGCTGTATCCATGTTTTATGCAGTTTTAATGCTGGTCATGACGTTTTTGAGTGATTTTACTTATGTTTTGTTTGATCCGCGTATTAAGATACATAGTAAAAAAACATAAAAACGCGCGTTTTAAATCGAAAACGCGCGTTTTATCGTCGGTGTTCCCCTTGGTCAATCAGTAATTTACGAATGGATTGCCATGTGGTTTTCTCTTTTGTGGTGAGCCTTTCACTGGCTGCTTTATGATCGTTTTTGCGTTTAATCTCTTTAAGCTCATGGAGTCTGGCTTCTAATTTTTGAAGCGTACTTGATTCAAAATGTTTTACATAAGGGTGACGTTTCATGTTTTTGAGCAGTGTCTTAAAATGCTGCATGCATACAATGCCATCTTTTTCATAAGCTTGTCTAAAATCATCTTCATGGTAAGCTTTTTTAAAAATATTGAGGTAAATGGTTTCACTTTTATTTTCACCTTCACAGAGCATGCATGTCGCTTTTTCTTTGGACTTTTTATTTTTTTTATGGCGGTTAAGCTCAACTTCCAGTAAGTGCGCATATACAATCGCATGGTTTAAGGCATCACCATGTGCATAAAACCGTTCGGTATGGTGCTGACAAAAGCCTTTGGTGTCCAAAAAGTTCTTTCTGAACTCCACATCAGAAACATGTTGATACTGAAGCACATCAAGTTTTGATTCGCTGCGGTCACGCACCAATGTACAAATAGGACAGGCATCGTCTTTCATGCGTTTGAGAATGTCATGCCATGTGAAATTTCTTTCCATACAATCACCAACTTTACGCGCTCATTGTAGAGTAAACACTGCATAATGTCAATGTAAATATTTTCCTATATTGTGGCGGTTGATACAACGCATGACCAATGATACGATAAGGTGGTAATGGTATTATAAAAAAGGAGGGTTCCATGAAAAAAGCCATCTTAGGGATAACAATGTTATTTATGTTTTCACTGGCTGCTTGCGCCGGCATTGATGATTTTGCGGAGGATGAGTTTGCGGCGGCATTTGAAGCGTTGGAGGATGAATTGAGTGGTGTTGAGGTTACGCATGTTGAATGGAAAGCTGCAGATAAATATGGCGTGTATGAAGACGGCGAAATTGTACTTGAAGAAGTGATTTATGGTATGACTGTGAGCCATGACAGTTATCAATACGCCATTGTATATGTTGAGGCTGAAGACATGGGTGCAACAAATTATACTGTAGAACTCTTTGAAGATGAAAGCAATTACCTAGATGCTTATAGTGATTGGGAATATGAACTCTCTGAGGATGCGTTCAATGAAACACTTGAAGAGCGCGGCGACTTGGAAGAAATTTCCAGAACATATGAGAGTGAAACCGGCGAGTATGATCAAGACACCATTGACAGCTTACTTGACTAAAGCACCGAAAAAGGAGGCGCTTGCCTCCTTTTGTTTTGGGAGGTTTTAATACAGTCGTCATTAATTGACACAATTTTTTAAAAGGATTATAATATAAGTGTAACCGGCTTGAAAGGAAATCACTCACGTGCGACCCCAACTTATAATATAAGGGACCGAGGTCTTACCTGTGTTGAATGCCCTTGATGTTTAAGGGAATCCTGATGGATAAGACAAGAGGTCACCCCCATAGTAGAATTCCGGTGCTGCAATCGAGTGATTTCCTTTCAAGCCGGTTACTTTTTTTATGCTTTGTCTTGTGTAACACCTATAAAGCGCCTATAATTAAGGTAAGTGAAGGAGGGTTTACATGGGAAAAAAATTATCAAGTACAATCCATATGTACAACTGGTTTTTGAAATTGATTGCGGCAGCGTTATTGATTGCCTTGGCAATCACACTATATTTCTTGGAAGTAGAGCGTCTGATTGAAGGGTTTGTCGGTGTTGTTATTGCGGTGTATGCTGTGATTCGCCTGGTGCCTTATATTAAGAGTCAGAAAAGTGACTTGATTAAAACCATCAACATCATTGAAATCACGTTGAACATTCTAATTGCGGCCGTACTGATCATTGCATCGCTGGTACGTGAAGAGAGTCTCGGTGCACTTTTTGGTTATATGGTCGGTGGCGTCCTCGTAGCAAGAGGCATGGTGCATTTTTATAGCATTTCCTATGGCGCTGAAGAAGGTGATCATATAACATATTTTTTCCATGTTGCGACATTGATCGTAGGAACGTTGATATTATCTCGCGGGTTTGAATCAAGCGATTTAATTATTCTCATGATGATTGCGGCCTTGCTTGCTTCTGGGTACTTGGGATTTGAATCATACAATGGCTATAACAATTACCGAAAATATAAAAATATGCAACCAACCAAAGAAGATGATGTGCGTGATGAAGTCCCCAAAGGCATTGATGCCCCGGGGAAACATGACGAAGATATTGACCGGGACCGTCCGGTATCTTAATACTAATAATGCCTTTAGCCCATGAGTGGGTTGAAGGCTTTTTTTGATATTGTTATGACATACTTATTAACCAGTCGAAAATTTTAGTTTGTAGAGCCAAACACTTTGAATTATTTGCTAAACGAAGTATAATAATTTGTGTACAATCTTAAAAAAGAGGTGAGCCCTATGGCTGAAGAAGTTTGTAAAATGATTAATAAATCGTCGTTGCTTCATAAACGATTGATGGCAAAAATACTGGAGCGTTTTGAGTTGACCTATGCACAATATCAAGTACTCAAGACTATCAAGCACTATAAAACATTGAGTGCGAAAGAAATTCTTGTCCATCTTGACACGGACAAAGCGACCTTGTCCGGCATTTTGAATCGTTTGGAACGCAATGGACTGATTAAACGCGAAAAGGATCCTAAAGACAAACGCTTAAAGCATGTCACATTGACGGCCGCAAGCGAAGCACTCTGCACGAATGTTCAAACCATTGAAGACAGTTGTGCGGATGATTTAACTGCAAACATTAAACCACGAGAACTCAAGAACTTCTTCAATGTATTTGAGAAAATCATTGAAAATCAACACAGAAAACTTAGAGAAGAGAACGAAAAAGCACAATAGGTGTGTTAAAATGGCTACAAGGAGGTCATCATGAAAAAATTTATTACTAAAAACCCGATATTAAACATCCTAATTGGTCTGGCATTTATTGCGTTTTTCCTACTGACTTATTTCCTGACTGATTGGCTTCAAGATTCTATCACCATGATCATTGCGGCGTTGATTGTTATCTTTTCAACCACGCGTTACATTAAAGACTATAAAGCACGCAA
>PUMO01000085.1 GCA_003551405.1 Mollicutes bacterium
ATAATCAAAAAAATCCAGAATTATTTATTTCTTTAAGTGAAGAAGAAAATTATGAATAAAATCAATGATTCATAATGTCTATTTTATTTTTTACCAATAAAAATTGATGATTGAGTGTTTTATAGGTGAAAACAAACTAAAAAGGAGTTGTTAACATGAAAAAATTATTAACTTTATTAATCGTAGGCGGTTTAAGCTTAACGTTAGCCGCATGTGAGTGGGATGAATTTGATTCCCCCTTCGCTGATGGTGCAGATCTGGAGTCCGCAAGTAACTATATGCTTGTAGAAATCAATCCGGCCGTTGAAATCTTTACTGATGACGATGACATCGTGATAAGTGTTGCAGGTCAAAATGAAGATGCCAAAACCGTTATCAGTGCGCTTGACTTAGAAGGCCTTGAAGCAGAAGAAGCCTTAGAACGTTATTTGGAAGAAGCGTATGAACTTGGGTTCTTAGAATCTGAAGAAGCAACCGATGATGCCCCACAAGAAATATTCATCACAAGTGACGATCTAGAAGAGCGTGGTCGTGAATTCGGTGAATCCATGCGTGAACGCGCCCAAAAATTCATGGATGAAAAAGGTTTAGGCGGCCTAGTTTCACAAGGTATTACCGATGAGGTCCGTGACCTTGCGGAGGAATATGACATCGCACCTGGACGCATGCGCATGATGGTTCAGATTGCTGAAAATGATGACGACCTAGAAATCGAAGATATCATTGAGATGGAACACAGTGACATTATGTCAATGATGAGAGATCATCATCAATCATTAAGAGAAGAATTCACAGAAAATATGCGTGAAAACATGCGTGAACGCGCCAATGAAATGAGAGAACGTATGCAAGAGCGCCGCGACAATGGCAACATGCCACCTTTCAATGGTGACGATGAAGACGACACTGACGAAGACAACGGTGATGAAGATAATGGTGAAGGCGATAACGGTGGAGATGACACCGATGAAGAAGAAAGTGACGACGACACTACGACATCCTCTGGTTTATCTCTATAAGCAATAAAGGAAAACAGGCGGAAAATTTCCGCCTTTTTTCATGGGGAAATATTGAAGCGTGCTATAATTAAATAAAGAAAAAGGTGATAGTATGAAAAAAAGCGTCGTAGCCTTAAGTTTATTATTAATGTTACTAATCAGTGGGTGTGACCTTGTTTTGCCTGAAGGGCCTCCCGATATCGATACTGTTAAGCTTCAGGAAAGCACGCTTGATAGTGTGTATCTTTTGGATGACTTTTCACTGGATACCATTAAACTTGATATTACTTATAATGACGGAACCTCGAAACTTAAACCATTCAATGATGCCTGGGTTGAAAGTGAACAGTTAAACGCCCTTGAAAGTGCAGGGTCACATACTATTGAATATACCTATGAGTATCAGGGATTGAGTTATAGCGGAAGTTTTGAGCTTAAGCTGGTTGACAATGAAAAAGAACTGATCATTCACCGCATCCATGAACTTGGACTTGAAGAAGACGCGGTTCTGGATGGTTACGCTTCATGGAAAGAATCCATCCGCGGCGAAGACGGTGAAGACGGTGAGGATGGACGCACGGTTGAAATCAAGCGTGACGGTGACATGATTGTATGGCGGTATGAAAATGCGGACACCTGGGAAACACTGGTGCATATCGATGAACTGACCAGTGAAGCCGGGACGGCCCCCCTTGAAGCGATCGATGCGGCCAAAAACGCCACAGTCGGCGTCGCGGTCACAAGGGAAGATGGCTCAGGAAGCGGCTCAGGCATGATTTACAAACAAGAAAATGGCACCTATTACATGGTGACCAATTATCATGTCGTTGAGGATGCCCAGACCGTTGAAATTGCTTATTCCATTGACGGCAATCTCTTTTTTGAAGAAGATTCAGTGGAAAAAATTGGAAGCTACCCTGAAGCTGACATTGCCGTTTATGCCTTTGAAACCGAGCACACCCTTGGCACGCTTGATTTTGCGGATGAGAGACCCAGCATTGGTGAAGCTGTTTATGCGATCGGCCATGGTGGTGGCTTTCAGGCATTTAATACCGTTACAAGCGGCATTGCCTCCAAACATCACGTTAATGTCGTGCTTGATGATGTCAATGCCTATTTCTTACAACATGATGCGCCGATTAATCCCGGGAACTCCGGTGGCCCACTTATCGATAAAGACGGTAACATTATCGGCATGAACTCAATAAAAGTCGTGGCTGATCAATTTGAAGGCATAGGGTATGCCTTGCCCTACACCATCATGATGCGCATGATTGAAGAACTTGAAGAGACCGGCACCGTTGTGCGCGGTGAACTGGGAATTATGACCACGTCCTTAGAAGACTGCAATGCGACTACGGGGGTGTGCATTGGTGAAATCAGTGAAGATAAAACGGCGGACATGATGGGCCTTGAGGTCAATGACCGCATCGTGGGAATCCGTAGTGAAACCATGGATTCAACCAAAACGATTCAAAATCCGCCGCAATTGATTGAATGGCTATATGCTACGCGGGCGAACCGTGATATTCAAATCGAATATGTGCGCGGCGGTGAAACCTTCACCACAGAGTGGGTTGAATTGTTGCCGCGTGATGAATAAAAAACACGACCAGTTCATATGGACTGGTCGTGTTTTATTAAAGGGATGTATCGTCAATATTATCTAAAAACTGTTTGATATTTGGAATAATATTTTCTAGTGCGCCGACTTCAAACGGATTTTTCAAATTCGCAAGATCGACAAGGTCCGTGAATGTTTTTTCACCGCCGGTTTTACACAATGTTAAATAATCGTCCCATGCGGCCTTTTCATCGGTTGCTGTGCGGGTGAAAAACTGAAACGCACAGGCTTGGGCCAGTGTGTAGTCAATCATGTAAAACGGCACCGCAAAGATATGCATGATCCGCTGCCATGACCCACCGCGTTCGTAGTAAGGTGCATCGTCATATTCTCGGTGTGGGAAATACGTTTTTTCAATGTCACGCCACAATGTTTTCCGTTCCTGTTTGCTCATTGAAGGGTGCTTATAAATTTCATGTTGAAACTCATCGATGCTTGCGCCATACGCCACAAGCATAAGTGCTTGAGAAAGGTGGGAAAACTTATATTTATCCGCGTCATCCCCAAAGAATTGCGCGGCCCAGGGCCATGCGAAGAACTCCATACTCATTGAATGAATTTCTGAGGCTTCCATGGTGGCCATATGATATTCAGGAACGTCTTTACCGCGGGACATATACATTTGAAATGCATGCCCTGCTTCATGGGTCAAGACATCAACGTCTCCCTTGGTACCGTTAAAGTTCGCAAAAATGAACGGTGAATCGTGGTTGGGAATGAATGTACAATATCCCCCGCCCGCTTTACCTTTTTTACTTTCCAGGTCCATGAGGTTGTTTTCAACCATGTGCGTGAAAAATTCATCGGTTTGCGGACTCATTGCCTTATACATCTCAAGGGCCCGTTCAACCAGCTCCTGTGTATCGCCTTTAGGGGTTGGGTTTCCGGTTTTAAAATCCAGCCCATCATAATGATAAAGCGCATCCAAATCAAGACGCTTGCGCTTGCGCTCAGCGAGTTCTTGATTGATGGGAACGATGAGACGCTTGACTTCTTCGCGCCAGCGTGCCACTTCCTCAGGCCCATAGTCCAAGCGGCCCAGACGATTATAGGCAAGGTCAGTGAAAGACGCATATCCAAGTTTTTCAGCCATGCGTGTACGAATGGTGATGAGCTGATCATAAATGTCGTCAATGGTTTCTTCATGTGTTTCAAAGAAAGCCATGATGGCCTGTGATGCGCGTTTGCGTACTGATCGGTCAGTATGTTGCATGAATGGTGTCATTTGTGAAAGGTTGTACGTTTCACCGTCAAACTCAATTTGTGCGCTCGCGAGTAATTTTTGGTGTTCGTTGGCCAGGCGATTTTCTTCTTTGAGTTCCTCCATGATTGAATCATCAAACGTGGCAAGCGATTGCTTTGCCTTGCGGAACAACAAGTCCCCTTTTTTCTCAATCAAATGATCCTTGAAACTTGCCTTAAGCAAGGCTTCATAAAATTGATTGCGCATTTGGTTGAACACGGGTGAGTTTTGATTGAAAAACACTTTTTCCTGTTCATAAAATGCATCGGTGGTATCGATGGTGTGGCGAATGTTGGCGAGGGTTGCCATGGTTTCATAATCAAACCAGAGCTGATTGATATCATCCATCGCTTTTTCCTGTGTCTGCGCGCTTTCAGCGTGCGTAAATGCCTTTAATGCTTTGTTGAAATTGTTTTTGAACGTCTCGACATCCGGACGTTCATACGGAAAATCTTCAAATTTCATGTGTATCACTCCTCACATGACATTTTATCACAATTCATGTTAAACCGTTTAATATTGTTTGGCTTTCTCTTAGTGTAAGGTATAATGAATATGGATGACAAAAAAGAAGGAGGGGAAACCATGAAAAAAATATTGCCACAATTGATTTTTATTTCAGGACTGATTGCTTTTTTAACACTGTTTTTTCAAACGTTCACCTATCAAGGGGAAACGGTGCCGGGCAGTGCATTTTTATTAGAAGGCACCATCCATGACCTCACCATTGGTGGGGAATCGGTATCAACGGCTGAAATGGTGAGAAATCCGCTCATCATGCTTGCGTTCATTCTACCGCTTATTGGTGGTGGCTTTGCTATATACAATGCCAAATTATCGTTTGTCAGTGTGATTGGGTTTATTGTGGGCGCCGCCTTTTTATATGTGGGCATCGATACCGCAGAGATCAGTTATACAATTTTGGGTGGTTCTTTTACGACGTCAGTCCCAATTGAATATGGAACAGGTGCCATCATTTATTACATAGCCTCAGGCATTGGGGCACTCTTGAGCTTAGGGGTGATAATTGATGAAGCAACGTAACATATATAGGGGCATTGTATTTTTGTTAATGCTCGGTGTGCTCATGATTGGTTCAACCACGCAGGTACACGCAGACATGGGCCCCAAACCAACCGCGCATGTTACCATTACCGGTCACGACGAACCGTACATGTTTGATGTTCTGGTTAAAAAAAGTACCCCTGTTGATACGCTTGATGATGAGTCACTTGAGAGAAACACGGTGGAATATTATGACCCTGAAGCTTATCCTGAGGTACTCAATGGCTATCAAGATGGAGATGGCTACGCCTCTATGACGCTTTATGACAATGTGCCCAGGTATATCACGCGTGAACATAATACGTTTGAACTCGGCTACTTTGGCGCACCAAGGGAATTCAAAATTGTCCTTGTATTTGATGAAGATACCATCATCACCTCACCGTCCATTGAACGCCAACAATTCAATGCTTTGATCACCTATGATGTAAGTGATGTTGATAAAAGTGAAAGCCAGGAAAATGTTGGAGTGATTGAAGAAGAGATTCCCTACGCAGAGATGGCGACTGACTTTTTCATCCGTTTAGTCGCAACCATCGCCATTGAACTTGGTGTGTTGGCGCTATTCTTTTACCGAAAACTTAAAAGTTTCATCCTTGCTGGTGGGGTCAATCTTGCGACGCAGAGCCTCCTAACATTGTTCATGGTGATGGGTTATTATTACTGGGGCAATTTACTGGCCGCTTTCTTAATCCTTATCTTGGGCGAAACGCTTGTCATTATTGCGGAAATGATTATTTATGGGCTATATTTAAAAGAACATAGTTGGTTGCGTGCCATACTATATGCGCTCACGGCGAATGGTCTATCCATGGCCGCAGGATTTACCTTGTTACTGATATAAAAAACCTCCAAATCGGAGGTTTTTGTCTATTTAAAGAGGTTTCGGCCTTTAATAACACTTTGATTATTATGTGTTGATGAGACACTCGGGTCAAACTGTTTTAGGAATGTGATGACCTCTTTGACAAGTTGTGTCGGTGTTGAGGCGCCAGCTGTCACACTTACTTTGTTGAGTGATTTAAGCATGGCAACGTCCACATCCTCAACCGATTCAATCAACGTGGCTTCAATGCCGGCTTCTAAGGAAACTTCCTTTAACTTGTTGGTATTGTTTGATCCCTTGTCGCCCACTACAAAACAGTGCTCAACATCACTTGGTTGGTCATAGACTGCTTGTTGGCGTTTTTTGGTGGCATCACAGATTTCTTCAATCATCGTGAGTGACGGATATTTTTCGCGCAGCTTTTCAGCGATCGGATAGATATCAAATAGACTCATGGTGGTTTGGTTGGTGACCGCAACGGCGGAGGTGGGCAGGCTGAGCGCTTCAATGTCTGAAACATTCTGTACAACATGGACGTTATCTATTGACCGCGCCGTTTCAC
>PUMO01000215.1 GCA_003551405.1 Mollicutes bacterium
ACTCAAGACATCCTCATATTCAGGAAAGTCTTCTTGCCACTGATCATGAATGGCCTGCGCAAGGGCATCACTGTCAACGCCAAGCTCAATTTCGGCATCTTCTTCAATGTCAAAGCGGCCTGCTTCTTCATCAAAGACAACCGATGATTCTTGTTCTTCACGCTCACAGGCAGCCAAAGTGAATACACTTAGGACACCCACGAGCATAATTACTAATTTTTTCATACAATCAATTCCTCCTAATTTATATGGTAAATTTTAATTATTTCAATAAAGCGGGGTTTCTGTTGCGTTGATTTGAAAATATATGGCGATGATTCTCACTAAGTAAGCGATGGTAAAAATCAGAATCGACCACTGCGGAATCAGTAACCCAAGCAAGGCAGTTGCAAGCGCAGGGCCAGTCATCGCCGCGATGGTGATTTTAAGTGCCGATGGAACCGTGATTTTCTTAAACTTTGCCTTATAGTTTGAAATCATGAGCATAAAGCCTACAAGCAATACATACATACCAAGTTGCGCAAATTGTGCTGGATATATGACAAGCATTGTTGAACCAACATTCGAGAAATACAGGTTGTTCACAAAGCTTTGCGTTTGTGTGTCATAGTGCGCAATAGAGTCGGTTGCTTCTTGAGCGCGCGAGTATACTTGTTCAAAATCAAGCGTTGGTTGGGTTGCATATGTTGCGGTGAGTATGGTTTGTGTTTCCCCTTCAACATGAACGATGGCGGCTTCGTCTTCACTAAAGTAGATTTTTGATTCATCGACATCTAAATCTTCAGATATACTCTCTACTATATCAAAGGTGTAGTCACCTGCTTGAAAGGACTCAATCTCTTCATCACAATGAAACGTTTGATCTTCTATCATGCATGGCAGCTCACGGTTATAAATATCGTGGAATGCTTCATTAATGCCTGGAAAATCGTCATAATCTGGGGTGGAGTCCAAGGTACCAATAACGGGTGGGACACTCACAAGCATGATATTGACAACCAATAAAATGAATGTGAGAAGGCCAGTCAGTTTGTATGCTTTTAAGACCTCGGTATTGAAGTAAAATGAACGAACAAATATTGTGAGTCTTTTTTTCATGTCAAGTTCACCATTGAGACAACATTAACCTTTCTCGGCGCCAGCTGTGAGGCCATAGGTGATATATTTTTGCATGTAGATTTGAACAATCATGATTGGAATCGCCAAGAATAGTGCGCCAGCCATGAAGAGCATTGGCTCAAAAGGTGCCGGGGTGGGTTCTTGCATACGGAAGAGCCACATGGCAACCGTCTCATTGTTCGGCATGACAATACTAGGTAAGATGTAATCGAGCCATGGCCCCATAAACGCGTTCACGGCAATGAATCCCATAATTGGTGCAGCAAGCGGAACAATGATTTTGATCATAACTTGCAAGTTGGTCGCACCATCAATCATTGCGGCCTCATCTAGCGATCTAGGTACATTGCGCATGAACCCACGCACAATGAAGGTATTAAAGGGGATGGCCCCCGCAACATAGATAAGCGTAAGATAGAATGGGTTATTCAACCAGCCAAATACACGGAAAATGATGAATATGGCAATCATACCCATGAAGCTTGGGAACATTTGTAGTCCGAGCATCAACAATAATGCAGGTTTCTTTGCACGGAAACGGAAACGCGTTACCGCAAATCCGACCAAACTGGAGAAAATGACAACCAAAATGGTGGATAGGGTTGCAATAAAGAGTGTTGTTAGGAAGCTATCGACGAAGTCAGGCAATGCCGCACCACTTGAGGAGCGGTATGTGAAGACTTCACGGTAATTATTAAGCGAAAATTCAGCAAAATTCGGAATGACAGGCACATCTTGAAGTCTGCGGGCATCGGAAAACGCCGCAGAAATCATCCAGGAAACGGGTGCCAAGGCAATCAGCACCGATGCTGTGAGCCATGTATAAGAGAAGATTGTGGCGAGTACTCTTTGAACTTTATATTTCATCTCAATCTTCCTCCCAGAATGATTTCAGCCTAGACAAATAGTAAATACTGAAACCAGCAACAATAATGAACACTAAGATGGAGTATACGGCTGCCAAGTTATAAGTATCATGGTCACCTGATTCAAATGCCATCGAATAGATCCATGAAATCAAAATATCTGTTTGACCTGGTTCGATTCCCCTTAAGGACTGCGGAATCTCCGCGGTTCGATAACGCGGACCACCACCGGTTAGGAAGTATATCGCGCCAAAGTTATTGAAATTAAATGTGAATGTGGTAATAATCACAGGCGCAGTTGCCCGAATGACAAAAGGCAATGTAATGTAGCGGAATTTCTGTGACGCTGAACCACCATCAATGTCCGCTGCCTCATAGAGACTTTGTGGAATGGTGGATAAAACACCGGTGATAAGAAGCATGAAGTAAGGGTATCCCATCCATAAGTTGACAATCAGTATGATGAACCGTGCCATATTAGGATTATTCGGGTTAGTGAACCATTGGATTGAACCACTACCACCGGGTTCTAACAAACCAACCATCTCGAAGAAGGTTCGTACACTTTCAACCATGCCCCAATCTGAAAGCAACCGGTTCGCAAGACCGTCCGTTCCAAACACGTTGGAAAAAACAAGCAATGATATCATGCCAGGGATGGCCCAAGGCAAGATAAGAATTAACCGCCAAACTTTTTTGGCTTTAACATAGCGGCTTTCAATGATCAGCGCCTGAATCAATCCAAGCACATACACCGTAATTGAACTCAAAATCGCATAAATGGTTGTCCAACCCAATACGACCAAAAAGAAATCCCTGAACGCCGGGTCAGCACCAAACACATCTCTGAACGTGGTCAAGCCATGCCACTGAATCAAGTCGGCACGTAGCGTGATGGCTGAATCATAGTTGGTGAAACCAACCATGAAAGAGAACACAAATGGAATTAATATAAATAGCGTGATCAAGAACAGGGCAGGCAATATGATAATATAGGCGAAGTAATCATCCCATACACGTCGTAACCAATCTTTAGCCCGTTCTACTCCCATGCCTGCACGAATTTTTAAATCCGTTTTGTACGCATCGCGAATGGAAAATATCCAAAGACCAATAATCACAGCAACGATGACAAATATGATAATGCCTTCACCCATCAGGGTTCTGGAGTTATCCGCTTGTAACCAATCATACGCAAAGTCTTCGTTGACAATCATATTTCCGCGATATTCCATTCCGATGGTAAGTGCGCCGAGTGATAAGAATCCCCACACACCGCGGGTAAATAAACCGCCATAGTCGCGGAAGAAATAAAGGGTGTCCTCAGGTGGATGATTTTGAAGCTCTCCAGGCGCATAAATGTAATCGCCAGTGATAAATTCTACAAGCAATACGATGACTAAAACAGAAAGGAGTGGAACGCCTTTATACCATTGTTTATTCCTAAGCTGTCCAAGTCCCATAAGAAAGAAACTTGATAAACCTTTTTTAAACGATTTTGGATTTTCCTTGGCAGCACGGACAATTTTTTGAAAAAAGTTTCGTATCGCACGGCCAATCCCAACAAAAATCATGGCAAAGACTACAAAAAAGCTTTTGAACTTGTTAACGATGCCCATGCCAAAACGCTTGAGGGCATTCAATAATCGTCCGATCAATGGTGTCTCATTCATAAACAAAATCCCTTCAAGTAAATTTAAGTGTCCCTCATATGAACTAGGTAAATTCTAGCAAATACATTATTTATTGTAAACGCTTTAACCCTATTATACAAATCAATAGCATAGGTAACGGTTTACATATTTCAAAACGGGTAAAAAACTAGTATTATCAATATGTGAAGGTGCGAAATATCACTAAATTATGCGGAGTTTTGAATATTAAACAGTTTTTGTATGAATTCATACAGTTTGCGGTGTAAACCCTTACTAGACAATACTTCACCACACAGAAAGGAGTCTTAACATGCAACAAAAATGGTGGCATGATGCAACAATTTATCAAATCTATTTACGCAGCTTTTTTGATGCGAACAATGATGGCATCGGTGATATAAAGGGCGTTATTTCCAAACTGGATTATTTGGAAGATTTGGGTGTAGAAGTCTTATGGATCAGCCCACACTATGATTCGCCGATGGATGACAATGGGTATGATGTGCGTGATTTTTACAAAGTAAGCGAGGATTACGGTACCATTGAAGATTTCAAGACCTTACGCAGTGAAGCACGCAAACGAAACATGAAAATCATTACCGATTTAGTTCTCAATCATACCTCGGATGAACATCCATGGTTTAAAGCGGCCAAGGACCCATCACATCCTGAACACGAAAAATACAAGGATTTTTATATATGGCAACCACCTAAAATGGTGAACGGAGCCCGTGAAAAACCTACTCAGTGGAAAAGCTGGTTTGGGGGGGCGGTATGGGAATATGTCGAAGCGCTTGATGAATATTACCTTCACATATTTTCTAAAAAGATGCCTGATCTCAACTGGCGCAACAAGACCATGCGCGACGAACTGAAAGCGATGATTCAGTGGTGGGTCGATTTAGGGGTGGATGGCTTCAGAGTCGATGCGTCCAACCATCTTGAGAAAAATTGGTCGTTCCCTGAAGGTGACCCGGGACAAGAAAATTTCTCCAGTCTCCCAAAACATCATGAATACTTACAAGAACTGGGTGAAGAACTCTTTTTACCAAATGACTTGCTTACCATCGGTGAAGCCGGCGGGGCGTCCCGTGAAGAGGCACTTCAATACGCAGGTAAAGATTCCAAGGAATTTTCTTTGCTCATTCAATTTGAACATTGCTGGGCGGATACCGATGATTCCAATCATTTAACCCCAGGCAAGTGGGCAAAGGGCACGGTTGACTGGCCAGCCATTAAGAAGAGTTTTGCCAAATGGATCAAAACATATGAAAACGAAGGGTTTCACACGATTTATTGGCATAACCATGACCAACCTCGCGTCGTCTCTCATTACGGCAATGATGGGCAGTACTGGGAAAAAAGTGCAAAAATGCTTGCGATGAGTCTTTACATGTTGCCAGGCATTCCCATTATTTATTATGGCGAAGAAATCGGCATGACCAATGTAGACTATGAACATCTTGAACAATTCAGGGATGTGGAAGTATTTACAGAATACCAAAACTTCATCAATAATGGTGCCTCTCATGAGACCGCCATGCAAGCATTGAAAGACAGGTCCCGTGACAATGCCCGTACCCCGATGCAATGGGATGATACGACGTATGGCGGTTTTTCCTCTAAGCAACCCTGGATTGATGTCAACCAAAACAAGGACACCATCAATGTCAAGGCCCAACAAACCTCACACAGTATACTCTCAACATATAAAACTTTAATAAAGACACGCAAAAAAAATGACATCAACCGTGCACGTGCAACCTTCCATGACCTTGATGATCCGGAGACGTTTGTTTATGAAACCCACACTGAAAACAATGATTATCTCATCATTGCCAACTTAACAGAAAACACAGTCACTTACCGCAATCAAGTTCCTTTGGATGACTATGAACTGTGGATGGCAAACAGTGAACCAAAGCAAGACGCCCTTGAACCGTTTGATGCCTTCATCTATTATAAAAAACGCCCCTAAAAAAAGGCCAGCCATTCAATACTGAATGCTGGCCCTTTTTCATTTAAGAATCAATGCCTCAAACGGCGGTAATGTTACAGAATTTTTTACATCTATCGCCTTGGCTTCAATTAATGATACAAACGCTTTATTTTGAAACGCTTCAGGTAAATCTATGTTATTGGTTTCAGGGTTGTTATTGATAATGAAGAGTGTCTTGTTTTTTTCATAGACGAGGACATTGTCAGTGGCGTGATGCCAAATGTAGGCATCACTTTTGAAACTATCAACGGTTTTTCTCAGTGTAATCAATCGCTTAATAAATGTCTTTAATTCCTTGTTTTCTCCTTCACCCCACGGCATGCAGCGGCGGTTATCAGGGTCATGCGCACCACTCAGGCCGATTTCACCACCATAATAAACACTTGGCGCACCCGGATAGGTGAACATGAACAAGTAAGCCAGTTTCACTCGTTTAATCTCACCGCCCGCTTTATACATAATGCGCTCGGTATCGTGGCTATCGAGAAGATTATATAACGCTCG
>PUMO01000158.1 GCA_003551405.1 Mollicutes bacterium
CCATCCACATCAATGGTTTCAAGACTGCCCTTTAAGGCTTCAATTGAACCATGCGTATCACCTTTGATGATCAAGGGCAGTGTCTTGATATTTCCGTCATTCATCGATTCGAACAGTTCATCAAGACTCATTGCTTTGGACATGCCCCGTTCTTCTTTCCATGTACGGTGCGCACGCGTTTCACTAATCTGGCGGGCCTCTTTATCATCTGAGAACACTTTAAAGGCATCCCCCGCCTGCGGCACATCATTAAGGCCGATAATCTCAACAGCTTGAGATGGTTCGGCGTTTTCGATATTTCTTGCATAGTCGTCTGTCATGGCGCGCACGCGTCCGTAAGTATCGCCTACAACAAGCGTATCGCCCACTTGCAAGGTACCGTTTTGAACGAGCAGGGTCGCAACGGGACCGCGGCTTTTGTCAAGTTCACTTTCAATGACAACCCCTTGGGCTTTACGGTTCGGATTGGCTTTGAATTCTTCCACCTCAGCGGTAAGAAGAAGCATCTCAAGGAGTTCATCAACATTTTCACCTTTTAAGGCGGACATTTCCACAAAGATGGTTTGACCGCCCCAGTCTTCAGGCAATAAGTTGAACTCTGCAAGTTCCTGTTTGACTTTATCAGGGTTGGCGCCGGGCGCGTCCATTTTATTGACCGCCACAATGATGGGCACTTCAGCCGCTTTGGCATGGTCAATCGCTTCGCGGGTTTGGGGCATGACGCCGTCATCCGCCGCAACGACCAATACAGCAATGTCTGTAGCGCGGGCACCGCGTGCACGCATCTCAGTAAATGCTGCGTGACCCGGCGTATCGATGAAAGTGATCGTTTTGCCGTTTTTCACATACTGGTATGCACCGATATGCTGGGTGATGCCGCCGGCTTCGCCTTCTGTGACGCGGGCATTGCGAATGGTATCGAGAAGTGTCGTTTTTCCGTGGTCAACATGACCCATGATGGTCACAACCGGCGGGCGGATGTGTAAGTCTTCAGGGTCATCGGTTTCTTCAATTTCATCGAACCGGCTCTTGTCCGTTACCTTGCCCTCTTCAACGGGTAAGTCGTATTCGAGTGCAAGGAGTTCGACCGTTTCATAATCCAGTGTCTGGTTTTGCGTTGCCATGACACCGAGGCCCATGGCTTTTTTAATTAAGTCATTCGCACCAATGCCGAGTTGCTCTGCAAACTCTCCCAGTGTCATGCCTGGTGTATACACCGCTTTATCAGCGGTGGGTTTGAGTGGTGCTTTGGGCTTTGCTTGCTTTTGGGTGCTTTTTTTCTTATTTGTTTTCTGACGTTTTTTTGCCATGAAAACCACCTCTTTCTATGGGTTGAAAGTGGGATGTTTCATCAAAGGGGAATCTTTGATGGCAACCACTTTGACATGCGCACGTCCAATCGCAGAAGATAGTTCTGCTTCACTGAACGTCTGATTGCATGGAATTTGATAAGTTCGCGCTTTGTCAGTGAGTTTTTTCCTGGTGTTATCTCCAAGGTCGCGGGCCATGAAGATATAAAGATTTTGTGTTTCCTGCACGGCGCTTAGCACACGTTTGCCGCCAACGACAATGTCGCCTTTTTTAGCGGCCAGGCCAAGCATATTGATAAGATTATTCATCGAGTATTTTTAAAAGCGCTTCGTAGATTTCAGGATCAACACTCACGTTGAAATGTTTGGCGATGAGGTTTTGCTTTTTCGCCTTTTCAATGACCGCGCGGTCTTTTTTAATGTATGCGCCACGGCCGTGGGCACGGCCAGTGGTATCAACACTGACTTCATCCGCTTTATTTTTGACCACACGGATCAGTTCATGTTTTTCAGCTTGTTCACGCGTCACG
This sequence comes from Mollicutes bacterium, assembly GCA_003551405.1. Classification (GTDB taxonomy): domain Bacteria; phylum Bacillota_I; class Bacilli_A; order Izemoplasmatales; family Izemoplasmataceae; genus B1SED10-225. Next base: position 1,841 of record PUMO01000158.1, read on the forward strand.
ATGCATTTGCGGATTGGGGGTTTACGCTTCTTCATCGTCCATATCACCCGCTTCTTCCAGTGGGGTATAATCGATGGCTTTTTCTTCAGCGTCACTGATTGATTTGATATCGATTTTCCATCCACTGCTTTGTGCGGCCAAGCGAACATTTTGGCCCTTGGCGCCAATGGCACCGGTAAAGTCGGTATCTTCAACAATGACAACCGCTTCTTTTGTTTTTTTATCGGGGTTGATCGCTACAATCTGAGCAGGGGCAAGGGCATCCTGAATCAGTTCGTAAGGATTTTCACTCCAGCGATAAAAACTGATTTTTTCACCTTGAAGGGCATCTTCAACTTCGCGCTTACGGTTGGATTCACGGCCAAGACACGCACCAACCGGATCAACATTTTCATCATGGGAGTAAACCGCAATCTTGGAACGTGACCCTGCATCACGGGCAAGTCCCATGATTTCAACCGTACCGTCCATAATTTCAGGAACCACTTGTTCAATCAAGCGTTTGACAAGGTTACGGTCTGTGCGTGAAACAAAAACTTTGGGGCCTTTGGTTGTCATCTCGACTTTGGTAATGTAGACTTTAAGTTTTGCGCCAATGCGCGCTTCGTCTGTACGAAGCAATTCTTTTCGCGGCAGTGATGTCTCAAGACCATGCGACAGATTCAATGTCACAAAATCTTTATTAAGGCCAACAATTTCGCTGGTGACCATTTCGTTTTCCTTTTCCTTGAACACTTCATAAACTTTTTCGCGCTCAAGTTGCTTAAGGCCCTGCGTTAAGATTTGTTTGGCGGATACCGCCGCAATGCGTCCAAAGTTTTTCGGGGTAATGTCTTTGGTAATGGTATCACCAATTTTTGCAGTCTTTTTTTCTTCACGAGCTTCACTCAAGGAAAGCTCGTTAAAGTCACTGGGTTCCTTGACGACCAAATAGTCCGCAAGCACTTTAATCTCATCTTTGTCTTCGTTAAATTCAATGCGGGCATGGTCGCTGCTTTGGTATTCCTTTTTAAAGGCATTGAGCATGCCGCGTTCAAGCACTTCAAGCACGCGCTGTTTTTCAAGGCCGCGTTCATTGACAATCACGTCGAGTGCTTTATAAAAATCTTTGGCTTTCATGTGTGATCCTCCTAAAAATCGATCGCAAGACGGATGGTCTTGATTTCGTTCATTGCTATAGTAATGGGTTTTTTAGCTGTCTTCTCAAGAAGTTCGACCGTATCGGCATTCACTGCAATCAGTGTGCCTTCATAGATTGTACCCTCACGGTTGATGTGCACAAATTTACCGATGGCACGCCGCATTTCCGCTTCATCGCGCAAAGGGTGTTCAGCGCCGGCACTACTGACTTCAAGCATATACGCCTGAGTGATGATGTCTTTTTCATCGAGCACATCCCCAATCGCGTCGCTCACTTTGACACAGTCATCAATACTGATGGGATCGGCGTGATCGATTTCAACGCTCAAAACGTAGTCGCCATCGCGTTTGTTAAAGTTCATTTCATACAGATAAAAGCCCATAGTTTCAACGACTTCCTCGACGATTGGTTTTAATTTGTCCATGGTCTAACCTCCTCTTAGCATAAAAAGAGTGGGCATCGACCCACTCCTCTAACCCATATGCAAGTGCATTGTATCATAAAGCCTATTAAAAAGCAAGAACAATTAGCCAAGCAAGGGCTTAGAAGCATAAAGTGCATGCATGATAATGCTGCCCGCTACTGCGACGTTCAGTGAATCAATTGTAGCAATTGGAATCACCACGGACGCATCGAGACGGGCGATGGTTGATTGTTTAAGCCCACTGCCCTCATTTCCTAGAACAAGTGCATAGGGCGGGGTGGGTTGTTTGTTAAGTCGCGCAGTATCACTGAGGTGTGCACCGATAAGCATGTGACCAGGGTAATTTTCCTTAAACGTCACCGCGTCCATATACGTAAAACCGATATGAAAGATGGCGCCTTGCGTGCTTCTTAACACTTTGGGCGCAAACACATCCGCACTTTCATCAATGATGATACTGTCAAACCCAAACGCAAGCGCACTCCTTATCAAGGTGCCCACATTGCCGGGGTCCTGAATGTTTTCAAGGATTAAAACCTTCTGCCCAACACTCCCTTGCGGCGGCATATGGGCGATACCGATGTCTTTTGGCGGGTGCGCTGAGTCTGTGATGTGTTTCATCACATCACGGCTTATTAAAAGTCCATCTTCAAACTGCGCAGATGTTTCAGTGTGAAAGGTTTGTTTTAAAAGTCCGTGATGACGCGCTTCTTCCAGGAGGTGTAGCCCCTCAATCAATAACGCATTTTCTTGTTTACGGTATTTTTTGCGAGAAAGTTTACGCGCATATTTAACCGTTTCATTTTGTTTCGATGTAATCATCATACCCCTCCAGTGCGTCACTGACTGTGAACCCTTTTTCACTGAGGTCAATGGTCGTCTCACTATTGATACGAAGCGTCCGGGTGCTTGCGATGGCTTCTTTTATGAGCGTTTCGCCATCAAACAGTCTTTCATAGCGTTTTGCGTAGTAATCGCGGGGCTTGGTTGCCGGTTGACTCGGTACATATACCGCGCAGCAGTCTTCAAACGGACGCTTGGAAATCTCAAAGGTTCCAATGGCGCGCGCAATGTCAATCACAGGGTTTTTATCCATGGTGATCAGTGGACGCAGCACAGGAATGGACGAGACCATTTCACTTACTTTCATGCTCTCAAGCGTTTGAGAGGCCACCTGGCCAATCGATTCGCCGTTAATAAGCACAGGGGTATAATCCAAATTCGCATACCTTTCAGCTATGCGCATCATCATGCGCCGCATGATGGTGATATGATACGGTTCAGGCACCTTGTTTAAAATCGCCTGATGCAAGGCGGTAAATGGGACCATGTGCAAGATGACACGCTGAGATTTACCATAAACAGCAAGCTGCCTGGATAGATCAATCGCCTTTTGCGCACTTTCAATGCTGGTAAGCGGGGTTGACTCAAAATGCATCATGTGCACATCAATGCCCTTGGTCATGGCCAAATAAGCGGCCACAGGCGAATCAATCCCACCAGAAAGAAGTGCAATGCCTTTGCCCATTGTTCCAACAGGAAACCCGCCAATGCCTTCATAGACACGTGAAAAAATATAGGTGGCATCGTCCCGGATTTCCACATTGAGTGTATAATCCGGGGTGTGGACATCAACGGTTAAATCGGTGCGCGCTTTTAACACGGCACCACCAAGGATTTTTTGCAGTTCAGGGGAATTCGGTGAAAACCGTTTATTGGCACGTTTCACTTCCACTTTGAACGTGGCGTTTTCATCCCAAGTCTTAGCTTCATACACCGCTTGATCGATAATGGTCTCAACCTCACTGTTGACAACCGTGACCGGCGAGACACTCACTAGGCCTGGGATTTTCTTTAAAATGTTGATGACGCGGGCTTCATCATCCACGTCCACATCCACATAAAGACGGTCGTGGTTGGGCGTATAGCTTGCCTTTTCACCAAGACGTTCCTTGATGCGTCGGATGGCAGTATCAATAAATTTTTTCTTGTTTTTGCCCTTCAGGGTCAAATCTCCATAGCGAATCAAAATACGTTTTGTCATAGGGCACCTCCAAATCGATATTTATTGTATCACATTCATTGCAATATCGTATGAGATTTTATACTGTAAGGATAGAGGTGATTCACATGTTTATACCCGTTGAGCGCAGCAGCGATAAAACACAAAATTACAAACAGCTTTTAGAAAACATCCGTTACTACATGGACAAAAAAGATGCGTGGTATAGCGTCCTTGCCAATGCGGCAAGTGTGATTGATTATTTTCTTGATGATGTCAACTGGGTCGGATTCTATGTTATGGACGGCGAAAGATTATACTTGGGGCCTTTCCAGGGAAAAGCCGCCTGCACACAGATTATGCTTGGCAGTGGGGTTGTCGGGCACGCTGCTAAGACTGAAGCCACTGTACGCGTTGATGATGTTGAGACATTTGAAGGGCATATTGCCTGTGATGGCAATTCCGCAAGTGAAATTGTTGTGCCCATGTTCAAAGACGGTACACTCTATGGCACGCTCGATATTGACGCACCCATCAAAGCGCGTTTTGATGCAACCGATCAACATTATCTTGAGGAAGTCGTCAAAGTTATCATTGACAATATCACGTGATTTTTATATAATTGTATCGCATGCGTAATAAAGGCAGCTACATGTGCAACTTAAGACCGCTGAACAATCCTTGAAACAGGGAACGTAGTAATCTCTGCTGGCGAGA
>PUMO01000182.1 GCA_003551405.1 Mollicutes bacterium
CCTCTTCATATGGTTCATCCATGTCCTCTTCGTATTGTTCTTCGTATTCCTCTTCTAGGTCCTCTTCGTATTGTTCTTCGTATTCCTCTTCTAGGTCCTCTTCGTATTGTTCTTCGTATTCATCTTCCTGATCCTCTTCATATGGTTCTTCTAGATCCTCTTGGTAATCGTCGTATTCTTCTTCCGGATCCTCTTCATATGGTTCTTCTAGATCCTCTTGGTAATCGTCGTATTCTTCTTCCGGATCCTCTTCATATGGTTCATCCAGATCCTCTTGCTCTTCGGTATAATCCTCGTACTCCTCTTCCTCATCCTCTTCATATACCTCTTCAGGTTCCTCTTGTTCTTCGGTATAATCTTCGTACTCCTCTTCCTCACCCTCTTCAGGTTCCTCTTGCTCTTCGGTGTAATCTTCGTACTCCTCTTCCTCAACCTCTTCCTCAACCTCTTCAGGTTCCTCCTCAAACTCAACTTCACAATGAGGACAAACGGTATCATCTTCAGCAACATCTTTTTTACAAGAGGGACACTCATAAAAAACTGGCACATGTTCTTCTCTATCAACCACTGCCCCTTTGTAATCTTCCTCTACCTCCTCTGTTTCATCAACGAATACAGCACCACAAACAGGACATTCGTCTTCTTTTTCATCTACCGAAGAATAACAGTTTGGACATTCGAATACTACGGGTTTGTCTTCACGTACCTCTTTCTCAGGTAACTCTTTCTTCTTTTTAGGAGGTTTTTTCTGACCAGCCGCTGCTTTTCCTAGATCCAAGATCTTGTCTGCCTTTTTCGCAGGAGCTTTGTACTCTCCCTTCTCTATGTCTCGATCTATCTCCGAGCGTAGTACTAAGATAGGTGTATTTGATAACTGATGATCTTCAAGACGTTCAATCAATTTATCCACTTTTTTAAGTTTACTTTCTAAAAGAGATCGCATTTCAGCGTTCTTCTTTTCACGATGCTGTTGGATATTCGAGTCCATTAGTTTTAATACCGTGCGTATTTTTTGCTCGGCCTGGTCCAGATCACCTTTATTTGCAAGTGTTTTTGCTTCTTTCAACTCTTCCACATAAGACGAAAAATCTAGCCCCTCACTTTTCATTATTCTCAACCGTTTTTTACAATCCTTGAATAGAGAATATACTTGCAATATTTTCTCGGAAATATCAAGTGCTTCTTTGGCGGTTTCGATACCGGATTCATATTCCTCTTTCTTCTCTAACCTGATCGCGCGACCTAAAAGTTTTTTTAGATATAATAATCTTATTCCGGTAACTTTACATCTCTTTATAGATGAGGCTACTTCATCGATAAGAGCCGCTAATTCTTCTTTCAACTCCTCAATTTTTTCTTCGTCTACCTCTTCCTCAGGTTCCTCTTCCTCAGGTTCCTCTTCCTCAGGTTCTTCTTCCTCAGGCTCCTCTTCCTCGGGTTCCTCTTCTTCAGGTTCCTCTTCTTCAGGTTCCTCTTCTTCAGGTTCCTCTTCTTCAGGTTCTTCTTCCTCAGGTTCTTCTTCCTCAGGCTCCTCTTCCTCGGGTTCCTCTTCTTCAGGTTCCTCTTCCTTCTTTTTGGTTCTCCATACCTGGGAATCACTTTCCTGTACCCGCCCTTCTGAAACCGATTGTTCGTCGATAACCAGATCTACTTCTCCTCTCAATAGATTCATCTGGCTCTCGGATATAGTGTTACGATTAACAGAGATTATCATTATAGATTCATATATTCTGACCTGATCATTGAGCGATTGTACAAGGTGAAGTATCGTCCTAAAGGCGTTGTTGGTGATCAGGTAATCCATTCCATTAAGGAGTACGACACCGTGTTCTTTTGAGAGAAAGTGTTCGATCGTTAGGCTGAATTTCTCTAAATTCTTTGGTCTCACTGTGCTCTCTCTATCAACATTAGAGAGCCATATCATCTTTACATCATCAAGACCTTCTTTGTTCTTTACCTTCTCAGGATATTGCCTAGTTACTAGCATCCCCTTCATACCTGCGTTCAGAATATCCTTGAAGATAGACATGGATCTCTGATTTTTCTGCTCCACTATCAAATAGGTACTGCTACGTGAGATCCCTTCCGGCATCTCGATCTCCTCGACCTCTTCTTCCACTTCTTCCACTGCTTCCTCCACCTCTTCTTCCTCCTCCGCTTCAGGCTCCACTTCGGGTACCTCGGTACTCGGTTTCTTACGATACTCATTCCTTATCTCGTTCTTGAGGGCTTTGGCATGGGCTACCGTTATGTGGTTTATCCGGGAGAGTTCCTCTACATCAGCTTCTAACAGCCGTCTCGGTGTCTTGTAACCATGTGCGAATATCTCTTCGGCACGGGCTTTACCTACACCTTTAACTCGCTGCAGTACGGATATGAAGTGTTCTTTGTCCGCGTGCTCTTCCACCTCATCTTCGGGCAGTTTACCGAAATCATCCCCCTCGGATTTTACCACCTGAACTATGCGTCTAGCTAGACTCCTTTTGATCGACTCTAAAGAAGAAAGCTCCCTGGCTGTTGCATTCTTTAATTTTTCCAGGGTGGTGTAACCCTCTTCATAAAGACTTACCGCTAGATCACCACTCATACCAGGGATGTTCTCATAAACCTTTATCAGCCTGGTCCTGTATAGTGGTTTCAAACCCATCTGTACCGCTTCACCGTTTATATCCCATTCTAGTAGATACTCCGCATCCTCCATCTCATCAGGGGACAGATGCAGCTCTCTGGCGTTCAACTCATCCATCAGTTCTTTTTCATGCCTTTCAACGGACTTGATCATATCCTCGGCTGCGGTTATGAATACCTCGGTCTCATCCTCTGGATGAAGCTCTAGTTCCTTCCTCATGCTTTTCAACCTGAGTATGATATCTCTAGCCGTCTGTCTATACCATAGCTTGGGATCTATACTCATATCGACGTAAACCGGTCCGACTTCATGGTCGATCTCCATGTATCCCGGAGGTACCTCCCTCTCGAATGATACCATCTGAGGCTGTATCTCTACCAGATTTCCCTCTATACCAAGTTTATATTCCCCTGAATCGATGCCTTTCTTTATCTCCTTTGCAGCACGCCTCTCCAGCATTAGAGATATCCTGCTGACCCACTGCCGGTATGCTTTGCCGATGGCGTTCCTATTAGGATGTACCTTCAATATCATCTCGTCCCATTCTTCCATGGGTGGTACTACCTCTATCTTTTCCACTCTGCATTTTTCCTTCAAGATATGGCCGAACTCGTCCACCATCTCTTTGGCTTTATAGTCCCGTGCGTTAAAGATAAGACGTTTTAACGGCCACTTTTCTGGCATATCATAATTACGTTTGGCCTGGTACACCATATCTATCAGTTCCTTCACCCCGTACATATCCTCTCTCAATTGTTCGTCGATGAGCATGCGGTTGACCACGGGCCACTCGCACAGCTGTACACTCCTCTGGGAGCCGTCGAATTCCTGGTATATCTTTTCACATATATGGGGGGTGATGGGGAACAACATCTTTGAAACGGCGAGTATAGATTCATGGAGTATCTTCAACACGACCAGTCTATCTTTCTCCTCTCCACCGTTCAAACGCTCCCTTATCAGACCGATATAGAACTGTGCGAGGTCTTCCAGTATGAAATACTCCAGGGATGAAAGCACTAGATCATACCTGTTGTTCAGATAATGGTCTTTGGATTCGGATTTGAGAGATTCGATCTCCGAGAGCAGCCAACTATCCTCTATTTTTAGATGGTCTTTCAGGAATTCGAAGGTGACTTCGTGAGGATCGAAGGACCTAGAACGGATGTTGTCTTCGGTAAATTTGAACAGGTTCCAAAGTACCTTGGTTAGAGAAGGAGGTGTGGTGAAGAGATCTGATGATATCTCTATATCGTCCCATACCGGTCGATCAGAAAGCATCTCCAATCTAAAGGAATCACTGCCGAAGGAACCGGGTATTTCGGTGGGTTTGGCACCTTTCAATATGACTTTACCGTGCCCGATGAAGTTTTCAACGGAGATGTCATCGAACAGTGCCGCAGACAGTGTCAGTAGGCCGTAGAGATTACCGTAGGGTTGGTCTATGGAGGAAACCACTTGATCGCCTGGTCCCCATCGATCCCACCCTTCCAATTCCATAGGATATCCCAATTGGGCCCATGGTGTTATAGAGGATACGAATAGCGAGTTCAGAACCTTGGGTGATTTGATCATGGTACCACCGCAGGATCCACAGCTCAATTCCAGTCTCATTATAGAGGGTATCATATCCTGATCCCTTATGATCACCCCCGACCGACGGGAGAGTTCGTTGATAGAAGGGGCGACGAAGCTGTTACCACATTCACAGTCCCACCGAGGGAACGGGATACCCCAACCCTCACGCCGGGTGATATGCCAATCTGCCTTCTCACCTTTCCAATCATGATGGTGTTTACCACCCATCCATTTAGGTGCGCACGTGGTTAAATCGAAGAATCTGTTCACCTTTTCTTCTATCTCACTCGCCAAGAAGAACCATTCCTTTTCATCTTTGTAAACTACCTCCTTATCACAATGTTTACAAAGTTCCACAGAGATAGAATCTTTATCTTCGTAAAGGAACAGCTGTTGTCCTACCAGTATGTCCATCAATCGATTCTCTGCCTTCTCGATGGTTATGCCTGAAAAATCTCCCAAGGATTCATCCTTTTTTAGCCGTATATCGTCGCCCAAAGGTATGAAAGGTGAGAAACCTAGTTCCTCGGCCGCATGATCCGTGTCCATATCATGTCCAGGACTTATAGCTGATATGCCTGTGTAAGACAATGGAGGCTCATCCATGGTGAATACTTTGAAGCCGGCTTCGATTTCATGTAGATGTGGTATATAATCATAGATCGGGTTCTCGAACTCCATCCCCTGCAGTTTATCTCCGGGTACGTCGTTGGTGATTTTGTACTGTAGATCACCAAGTTTCTCCATGATATGATCCACTTTATCCGCACGTATGAGATACCGTTCCACACCATTGGGAGTCTTGACCGCGACCACGCTGTACTCCATAGAAGGATCTACCGCCAAAGCCACGGTTCCCAGGAGATGCCACAGCTTTGAAAGTTCGGTTACCAGATATCGGTCCTTACCCTTGGTAACTGGAAGCTTTATAAGGTACGTATCGGTCCTGATGGTCTTTTCTTTCATCTCATCCTCAGCCAGAGTGGACTGACAACTTCCACACCATGGCAAAGTGACCTCTTCATCGACCAACAAGCCCTTATCATCTAGCTGGGAGATGGCCCACCATGCAGAATCGATATAATCTCTATCATAGGTCACGTAATCCTTCTCTTCCATCACCGCTAGGTTTTTCATGGACTCGGAAAATTTTTCGGCGTACCGCTGTGAGAATTTTAAACATCCGTCTGTAAAACTCCTCATATTCTTCTTCGATAGTTCCATACCTGGCTCAACTCCAGCCTCCTTGAAAACATCTTTCTCCACAGCGGGAGAAAACGAATTGAAGCCGGGCATACTTTTCACATGATACCCGTTAAGTATGTAAAAACGCTTCATCACATCGTATATCACTTGTTTGAAGACAGGTTCGATCACAACATCTCCTCTCAGATCATAGGGTATCTGAACCATGTACTTCTTTTTCCCACCACTATATATACTCTCTACAGTTTTCGCTAAGTTCATCTTCCCCCAGTATTCTCGGATCTTATTTTCTACGGCCACGGGGTCGTAATCGGTGAGTTCTTCCGACATCTTATCCAACCTATAAAGGTTAGCTAGCTTAAATTAATTTCCATCGATCGACTAGGGTCGGTACCTGTTCGGCGTTCGGGGGAACGGTATCGAATCACGGATATGATCCAGGGAGCACAGCCACATGATCAGCCTCTCCACACCAAGGCCGAACCCTGCGTGGGGAACGCTACCGTATCTACGGGTATCCAAGAACCACTGATATATGGATAGATCTTCTCCTTCTTCCTTCAATCTGTCCTCTAAAGATCCTATCTCCGTTTCCCTTTCACTTC
>PUMO01000146.1 GCA_003551405.1 Mollicutes bacterium
AATCCAAGTCTCAGCGCTGAACAAATCCGCGATATTATGCATGATACCGCTGAAGATTTATCGCTTGAAAGTCATGAACAAGGTCACGGATTAATACGCGGAGACCTCGCAGTTTCTGCGGCCTATGAAACAGTAAACACCTATACCATTGAAGCCTCAAGCAGTGAAGGGGGTTCCATCAGTCCTGAAGGACAGATTGAGGTTGACCAAGGCGCAGCGGTTACGTTCACTTTTGAAAGTAACGTGGGATATGAACTTGACCAACTGATAATTAACGATGAAACCTTTGATGCTAAAGAAAGCTACACTTTCGAATCCATTGATGATGACATTACGATTAAAGCATACTATGAACAGGTTCCCTATACGCTTTCTTTTGACAATACTGGTGATGCTTCAATTGATTCATTAACCTATTATTACGATGAATCCATTGAATTTCCCGATGCCCCTGAAAAAGAAGGGCACACATTTGAAGGGTGGTATGTGGATGCGGACTATGATGAAACATTTGATTATGACGCCATGCCTGATTATGATCTGACTGCCTATGCTAAGTGGGAACCCAACAATTACTTGATAGAATATAATGAAACAGGGGACACAACCTTATCTTCTTCAAGCATCACCTATGATGCACCTATTGACTTACCGGATGCGCCTGAAAAGGAAGGACACACATTTGAAGGATGGTATGTGGATTCGGATTATGATGAAACATTTGACTATGATACCATGCCCGCTTATGATGTAAGCCTTTATGCAAATTGGGAAATCAATGATTATGAAATAGCATTTAAAGAGACAGGTGATAAAGCCTTGTCACCTTCGAGCATTACGTATGGTGATTCCATCTCTTTACCCGATGACCCACAAAAAGAGGGCCACACCTTTGAAGGATGGTATGTGGATTCGGATTATGATGAAGCATTTGACTATGACACCATGCCTGCCTATGATATAAGCCTTTATGCAAAATGGAGTGTCAATAACTATGCCATAACGTTTAGAAAAACAGACGACAAAATCTTATCTTCTTCAACCATTACGTATGGTGATTCCATCTCCTTACCCGATGACCCACAAAAAGAGGGCCACACCTTTGAAGGGTGGTATGTGGACGCGGATTATGATGAAGCATTTGACTATGACACCATGCCTGCTTATGATGTAAGCCTTTATGCAAAATGGAGTGTCAATGATTATGAAATTAACTTAAAGACAGACCATGAAGACAAATCACACTCATTTGCTTATGGTGAGACCATTGACATTGATGAACCTTCAAGTCATTTCTTTGAGCGTTTTGAAGGATGGTATATGGATGAAGACCATACTGAGCCGATGACTATGGAGTCGATGCCAAGTGAAGACATTCGTCTTTATGCAAAATTCAACCCGGTCATCCCTTATCACTATCTTTATGGGGGGTTTATGGTCATTGGAGGCATCGGGGTGTTAGGCATTTTTAAACGTATCATTTAATGTCATGGGAAATCCCATGACATTTTTATATAAAAAGGAGCCCTTCAAGGGCTCCTGTCGGATAAATTCTGGGGATGATGTCTTATTTAATGTAGCCACTCATACAGTTTCGTATAAATTAATGGTGCAATGAGACCCATCAAAACAATGGTCGGAATCATATATGCCCCATTATAGGTGAGGGAATATAGCCAAAGCGGTTGGTCATCCGGCGCAAAAACATCAAAGATGAAAATGCCGGAGATATAGTGCATCACATAGCGGAACACACCCGCAAGAATCGTGCCGATGGTAAAACCAAGGGCTTTGTCTTTTATGTTGGTAAACGCAAAATAAGAAAAAGCTGCCACACCATATGCCAAGAAATAATCAAGAATGACCTCAGTCCATACCACGTATACTACGAATCCTGCGATCATCCAGTTCAAAAGCCCAAATACCAAGCTGGCAAAAAGACCTATTTTAAATCCGTTGCGATAAACGATGACGACAAGTGGAATCATCGAGATGGAAATTGACCCACCCTGAGGTTGTCTTGGGATTAAGAATGTTGCAATAAGTTCTAAGGCAACCGCCATGGCAAGCAAGACGGCAATTTCAGTAATTTGGCGTGTTTGTAAAACGTTGTGATTGCTTCTGGTTGTCAAATAATCACTCCTTTGAATTAAAAAAAGTCCAGTCGCGCAGACTGAACTTTAAAGGTAAAAGTATCATCCTACGCTGGCATTATCCAGATCAGGTAAGGTTCATTCTAGTTTCAAGAATGTCTCAGCCTAGTTCTCTAAGCTCCCCGAATTTATCGACATATTCAGTATAACAATGTGTGCACAGTAAAACAACTAAAACACTAATTTAAAAACATTTGAAATTCAAGTGTATGGCCATCATAATCTTCAGCGAAAAAATGATAAATCTTGAACGCATCGTTGGTCTTGATCTCACTGACTTTGGGCGCGCGAACTTTTAAACGTTCATACATCCGTTCAACATCTATTTTTCGTTCATAAACAAAGGTAATACACGTTGAATTGGCATGGGCCTTAGGGTGGTGGGTACAAAAACCAATCTTACCGTGACCATGCATGTCATAGATCAGACACTTCCCCTGGTCTTTATAAAGTGGTAAGCCAAGCACATCACCATAAAAACGTTTGACTTGTTCTAAATCATAGGTTTTGTAAAAGTGAATGGCATCAATCATAACTAATCCCCCTAAAATTATTCTACTACTTCATAAATCAGTGATCGTTTTTCTACAAAGCTTTCACTGATTTCATAGGCTTGGTGCACCGTATCGATTTCGTTGGCAATGTCTTCCTTATTGGTATAGATATAAGCAAGGGCTTCGCCTTCACTGACTTTGTCGCCAACTTTTTTATTGAGAACAATGCCAACATTGTGGTCGATGCTATCGTCTTTCGTCGCACGGCCTGCGCCCAGGCGCATGGCGGATAAGCCAATATCCAGGGCATTGAGATGTTTGACGTAGCCTGATGCTTGACTATTAACCGCGACAACGCCCTGCGTTTGAATAAATTGATTTAAATCAGGATAGACGCCTTCTTGCGCTTCTACTAATTGTTTAAATGTGTCACTGGCACTCAAGCTTGCAATTTTTTCTTTAATGAGGTCACGCGCTTCATCAAGCGTAGGTGTTAGTTCGGCCAGATGGACGAGCTGGGCACCGATTTCTACGCTTAAGCGCTCCAAATCTTCTGGGCCATTTCCCTGCAGTGTGCGGATCGCTTCAAGGACTTCTAGTTTATTGCCTACAGCATACCCTAGCGGTTCAGACATGTCAGTTATAAATGCCACAACTTTTTTACCGAAGTTTTTACCGATTTTAACCATGATGCGGGAAAGTTCACGGGCATCGTCGAGTGTTTTCATGAATGCACCATCGCCAATTTTTACATCGAGTACAATGACATCGGCACCGCTGGCAAGTTTTTTGGACATGATGCTTGCAGCAATTAACGGAATGCTTGGGACAGTCCCGCTTACATCACGCAATGCATAAAGTTTTTTATCAGCCGGCGCAAGTGAAGCGGTTTGGCCTGCCACTGCAATGTTAAGCGCATTGACCTGATTGATAAATTGTTCATTGCTCAATGCAATATTAAAGTTTTCAATGCTTTCAAGTTTATCAAGTGTTCCACCGGTATGACCAAGGCCACGTCCTGAAAGCTTCGCAAACTTTGCGCCGCAACTGGCGACCAAAGGTCCCAGTACAAGTGTGGTCTTATCGCCAACGCCGCCTGTAGAGTGTTTGTCGACTTTGATACCTTCAATGTTTGAAAGGTCAATGATGTCACCACTGTGCAAGATGGCTTCTGTGAAATGGGTCGCTTCATCGTCATTCATGTCGTTAAAGTAAACAGCCATCATAAGCGCGCTGGCTTGATAATCAGGAATATCTCCCTGCGTATATCCTTTAACAAAGAATTCAATTTCCTCTTTTGTAAGTGCATGATTATCGCGTTTCTTTTCAATAATATCGACCATTCTCATGGATGATCACTCCTTTATGAATATTAACAGTTTATCGTAACATATATCTTTATGTGATGCGACTATGAATGTGTGTTTATAAAATCATTAAGTTTTTCTTCAATGATCGCGCGAACATGATCAGACAAGGTTTGGGTATTCATCGTTTCATATTCAGAAGGTTGAATCACATTATGGAAATGAATATAAACTTTTTGACTTTTAAAAGGCCAACCTTTCCAAACATTGATGAAATTATATATGGTGAAAGGCAAAATCGGCGCTTTAGGTCTCATAGCTAGTTTAAATGCGCCCGCTTTAAAATCAATCATTGATTGACCGTGGCTGCGCCGTCCTTCAGGGAAAATAACGACCGGATGGCCGGCTTCATAACGTTTGACGCCGGTTAATATTGCTTTCACAGCACTCCTATCGGCCAGTCTTGCAATCGGCACATTGCCTGATTTCTCAATGACTGGCGCGGCAATGGGAAGCTTAAATAGCACCTCTTTGCCGATATAGACAAGCGGCAAATGATCAAGCAACGGTTTAATGACTAGAATTTCATAATACGTTTGATGGTTCCCTGTGAGAATCACTGGGTAGTCAGGGATGTTTTCTTTACCGCTCACAACAACTTTTAAACGAAGTAATCGTGTTAAGAGTCGCATGACACCAACAACATACGCATGCATGCCTTCATCATCATAATTGGCGTTTTTCTTTAGCCGTCCCATCACAAACATGCTCAAAACGAGTAAAAGCATGCTGAATAAGAATGCAAGGACCACTGACAAGATCCACCACAAAACTGAAGTCCATGCAAGTGTGTAAGCGCCAAATAACGCGCCAAATCCAAATATAGCAATAGTGAACACAGTGAAAAACAGTATGGAAATCATTGGTGTTCATCCTTTCGCTGATAAACTGCAAATTCCAAGCGGCCCTCAATACGGCCCGATATTTTCTCAAATGCGCCTTTATCATACTGAGGGAAATACGTATCCCCTTTATATGTCGCATCGATATGCGTAATGTATAAATAATCGACAAACGGAAGCGCCGCTTCAAAAACTTGTGCGCCACCAATCACAAAGACATCATCACGACATGTCTTTAAGTATTCAACAATGTCATGAATGACCTCTGCCCCCTCAAAGAGGGTGTTTTGGCGGGTGAGAACGACGTTGTGACGCTTGGGTAAAGGTTTACCGAGGCGCGCTTGAATGGATTCAAAGGTTTTACGTCCCATTAAGACGGTTTTGCCTAAGGTCATGCGTTTAAAATAGGCCAAGTCTTCCTTGTAATGCCACGGAAGGTCATTATTATTGCCAATGACACCGTTTTTGTCCATGGCGACCATGATGGCTTTCATATGCTCACCGTCCCTTTGATGTGGGGATGATGGTTATAATTTTTTAGTGTAAAGTCTTCATAAACCATGTCAAAAAGATTGGTTTTTTCAGGATTTATGTGCATGGTCGGTAGTGGATAAGGCGTTCTTTCAATCTGTTTCTTAACTTGTTCGATGTGGTTATTATAAATATGTGCATCACCGATCGTATGCACAAACTCCCCGGGGTTCAAATTCATATGCCGCGCCATCATCAACGTGAGCAAGGCATATGAAGCAATGTTGAAAGGGATGCCTAAAAAGGCATCGCCACTGCGCTGATAAAGTTGCGCCGACAAGGTTCCGTCATTAATATAAAATTGCACCATCATATGACACGGCGGCAAGGCCATATCATCAATAAGCGGCGGATTCCAGCTGTTAATAATTAAGCGGCGACTGTGAGGGTTTTTCTCCATTTCCTCAAGGACCCACGCCAGTTGGTCAACCGTTTTGTTTTTTCCTTCAAATGCACGCCACTGCTTCCCGTATACGGGGCCAAGATCGCCGTGTCTGCGCGCAAAGTCAGGGTCTTTTTTAATTTTTTCTACAAATTCTTTTATGGATTCACCCATGTACGCATCACTGTTTTTATATTG
>PUMO01000105.1 GCA_003551405.1 Mollicutes bacterium
CCACAAATCAGGGAAAATCCAGATTAATCTATCACATCCAATTCATAAGACCATTATGCCGAGTGTTTCAAAGGAAAGTATCGCTGAGAGAAGTTACTCTGACATGGAATATTCTTACATATTTGAGCTTGTCGCATTAGAGTGCTCAAAACAGATTGTGGATATAAGAGTCAATAAAAATGAAATAGAAGCTTCAATAGACATTGCACAACATGAAATACAAAAGTATAAGACCGACCTTTATAAAACCATTATAGAATGATTTTAGAAGTTCAATTACCAAGTTGATTACAAACATCATTTTTTCTTATCGATATTTTGGAAACATAAAATACAATATTTAAAATTAAACCGAGATCTATAAAATTACGGCAAGAAGGGTAACACTTAAATTTGTGTTCCAGTCATATGAATAAACAAACACTTCATTCTGAGGTGTTTGTTTATTGTTGTTGGTAATACGTCTTTGTTTTGCATTAAATTATGGTTATGTGACGGTGTAGGGAAATATATTGATGGTAACGGGATCAGTTTGCGGGAAACGTTCAATGACTTTTCTTTGTTCAAGGGCTTTTTTTCTTGATATTTCTGTGTTGTACAGATAAATAATGGCCAATTGATTGTGTGTGGGTTTAAAAATATAAAAGATATGTTTAAACGCCTCATGTTGTTTAAGTAATGTCATAAACTCAGAACTCTGAAAAGGCATTAACAATGCCTTGTTCATATGAGTGTGTTCAACATAAAGCGGAGTGTGCGTGTTCTCGATGATCATCCCAAGTTCTAAATTTGTGTGTTTACGTTCTGAGTGGTTTTTGAAACGATTCAAATAAACCGATTGTTTTTGTGCATGCGTTTTAAATGTATGATTTAAGTTATCAAAAAAGGATTCTTTAGTGATGTAGCTTCCATCATGTGCTTTGGTATTAAGTAATTCTTTTACGTCTTGATATTTTCCTAAAACATCATGATTGTTATTTTGTAGTGCATTGATTCTGAATTGTTCTAAAAGGATGGTTTTATGATTGCTCATAAGAATGATGTCTGGTCGCTCAAACGGCCTTAAGCGAATGTTAGACGCAAAGGCCAGCAGTGCCTGGCGATCAAACGGTGTTAAGGGATGAATGACGTATTCTACCGTTTTTAATTGTTGTTCAAATCGTTTGAGTTCAGTTCCGAATTTCATAGGCGCCCCCTTTTTATTTTATTATAGCAATGAAACGGACACGGTGCACAAAAAATAGGGTCGAGCCAATTTTATGCTCAACTCTTATAAAATATTTAAAGCTATGCTATAATAATTTAGAAAAGAAGCAACCCCATGTTTATTTGAGGTGGATGTGATGGATATTATGTTTGACGTACTGGCGAATGATGCCGGTCTTTTTTCCACCATACAAGAGCTTTTCACTCCCATCATCGACTTCTTTAGACGATTTGGTGAGTTGGGGCTTTTCATATATTCAATAATCGAGACGATTACACCGCTTGCGGGTGTTGAAATCATATTGGTTCCCCTTATTCTCACTAGTGAGTTTCCGTGGTGGTTCATCACGTTTATACTTGTGAGTGCCAATACGATTGGAGCTATAATCGTCTATTTTTTCATGGCCAAGGAAGACAACAAACTTTATAACCGAATTGTGAGCAAGAAAAACCAGGAAAAAGCCAAACAGATGTTTGACCGCTATGGTGTGTGGGCCATCTTTATTTTCGCGATGACCCCGCTACCGTTTTTTGTCATTATTTTTACAGCGGCTGTTGCTAAGATGAAATTTTGGCCGTATATTTTTGCGGCGTTTTTCTCACGCAGTGTTCGTTTTTACATTACATCATATTTTGTTCATTTGGGCGGTTCAAATGTAAATACTGGTGAGATTATTCTTTGGTTGGCCGTGATTGGTGTTGGTGCCGCACTTGTTTTCATGTTTATCCAGCGCAAAATTTTGGCTTACTTTGAAAAAAAGATGGAACAACCAAATAATAAATCTTAAAGCTTTAAATGATTAAACACTAAGTATTTTTACTATTTAGTTATTAAATGATTTGACTGTTTCGCTGTTTATGATAATATGTTATAGGTATTTGGTCCCGTAGCCAAGTGGCTAAGGCAGCGGACTGCAACTCCGCGAGCGTCGGTTCGACTCCGATCGGGACCTCCAAATAAGATTAAACAAAGTCGCATGAGCGGCTTTTTTTATTTGGATAAAAGATTTATGAATTATGTTTTTGATTTTAATTAATATGTGTTTTTGAGTCATAAGTCGTGTGATTGTTGAGTTTTAAAGGAATGAAACCCAAAAGAGAATAAAGAAATAAGGATGAAACGCTTATAATCGAAACAAGTTAAGCAGTGACTTCACATTATTTTTTTCTCCTTCAGGGCCTTGCGTTTTTGAATGAGTGAGCGCCATTGCAGGAAACTGCTCGACATCCGGTCAGACCGTTTGAGATACGCCTTCATCTGGTGATTGAATTTATCAAGGCGTTAAAACGAAAACTTGCGGTAGAACCGCTCGTTATCGTTTCTGTGGGAGGCGTTCGACTTTCCCGGCGTGTATTGGGCTAGGCCGGAATGTCATGTGTTTGATTCCCAGTGTATCAAAGAAGTGGTCCATGAGATGCTAAGCGTTCGTCTTGCGGTTCTTGATGACCTTAGTAGCGTGCTGGTATGAATCATTTTAGGAAGATATCAAAAATAAGTCGCGGCCCGCTTCAAAAGCAGATGGCTTGCCTGAGATTTTTCTCCTCATCAGGAAAATCTTTTATGTGTTTCATGAGCTTATAAATTTTCGCTTTCATTTCAATCTGTTTTGAATTGATGTCTTGTGGTTGCGCATTGGTCTTGGCATTTTCAAGCTTTGCTTTTAATGCCTTTTCCAATGATTGAATGGTTGCTATAACATCCATGGTCTCACTCCTTATCCAAATAAAAAACGCCCTTGTTTAAAGGACGAATCATACTTCTTGGGACCACTTTTGTTCAACCCCTTAATGTGTCAAATAAAAGCCTTATAACGATACTTCAAGACCACAACATGTCGGCCAATGATTTTACCATCCATTTTTCTTTAGACTGATTAAAACCAGTGTCCGTATGGCTTATCATCATGGTTCAAACTTTATGTTCAATGTGAACACTTTTTCAAAATTGTAAATCCATCAGAAAATAGAACTTGTTTTATGTCCTAAATGATAACGACCTTTACGCACCGAAAGGTTCAACCACTCTAGATTGAATGATAGGCAATGGTTTGCACGGGACAAATACGTACACACTTATGACACGTCAAGCATTCACTTGAATCTATACGATGAAATGTCTCATGTCTCGAGATTGCATTGGAAGGACACACTTTGGCACATTTACCGCAGTTAATACACTGGTCTTCGTTAATGACAATTCGGTATCTTGGACGCTTTGATGTCTGTTTTAGAAGTGCTCCATAGGGACAAAAAGCACGATGGAACAGCGATTCGTTAGTTAGAATTGTAACCAGCGCACCAATTAAAACGAGCAATGGAAGCACAGGGATTTGTTGTCCACTTATGATTGAAAAAATAAAAATTGATGCGGTAATTCCCAATGCAATGTAACGGACTGAAGGATGCCGAAGAAACGAAGGAACTGCAATTCCTTGAAGTTTAAGCTTCTTTTTGATAAAGGTAATGGGTTTCATAACTGTATTAATCGGACACAAATACCCACAATAAAATCGTGAAAAAACTAGTGACATGAGTAAACTGATCGCAAAAATACCCATCCATAGTTGAATCGTACCTTGAAAAATTAAGATTACAAAAAGAACCGAGAACCCAATTTGAACGACTGTTTGAATTGATTTATGCATGCAATCACTTCCTTTTAGTCCATTATACATTGCTTTTAGAGTTTGTGGGCGTTACTATAGTAACGAAGGAAGGTCGTTTATGGAAGATATTTTAAAACAAGTGCCATTATTTCAAACACTGTATAGCGAAGAGTTGAACCGTGCGCAAACGTCTGGGTTAATAAGACAAGTGCATTTTAAGAAAAACACTGTGATCCATATCCCTGATGATACTGTTCTTTATTATGACGTTATCGCCAAAGGAAGCGTGCATATTCAACACATTGGGAAAGACGGAAAACAGATATCTATTACTTACATGCATCCTTTTTCAGCAATTGGTGTCAATTTGCTTTTTTCAAGTTCGAAAAAACATGAAATGCTCATTGAAGCAGTCAGTGACACATTACTCCTTCGAATAGAAAAGTCGTTGATTATCGAGCTCGCCCAAAGCAACGAGGCGTTTATGATTATGCTTATGCGTCAAATAGCCGATCGTTCGAAGTTCCTTGCACAGCGACTTAAAACTTTAAGCACTTCTTCCCTGCGAGAAAAAATCGTTGATTATCTTTACTCGCTTTATCTACAACAACAAGCTAATCCTGTAATTCTGCCATCAACCAAACAAGCTTGGGCTGATTCCTTGGGCGTTGCACGCAGTTCCCTTGTTAGAGAGCTAAAAAAGATGAAAAATGAAGCATTGCTCAGTTGGGAAGGGTCCTCTATTGTAATATTTGACCCGTTATTAAAAACATTACCGCAATAATTTACACATTGAAATCTGTTTAATTCTCAACACTTGGTATCCAGGCGTTTTCACAGCTACAATCAATGATGCAAAACGGTGCGCCTTAATGTCATTGGTTCGGTTGGTGATAAACATTACAGACTGACCCCAATTGAGAAAGGTTTTGAGTCATAAGTTGTGTAATCGCGCCATCATATTGAATTTACTATGATATAATGGAGTAATAAGGGAGCGATTAATGATGGGGCACTCTACTGATTATGTAAAAACCAATGATGGGTTTCGTTTGTTTGTCCGCATTTTTCCGCATCAGACGGAAAAACCTCAAGGTGTTGTGCATATTTTACATGGCATGAGTGAACATAGCGGACGATATGTTGAATTCAGTGAATATTTGGCCACAAAAGGATTCAGTGTTTATGTGCATGACCACCGTAACCACGGTGAATCTTTACGTGGTGAAAATCAACTTGGGATTTTTAAGAAACACGATACCTTTGAGCAGCTTGTTTCTGATGCGGGTGATGTTCAAACATTCATCAATGAGAAAGAAGATACAGACTCAATCATTACCCTGGGGCATTCAATGGGGTCCATGATTTTGCGAGGGTTATTACAAAAGCATCCCCCCTATTTAAGTAAGGCAATTATTATGGGGACCTTGCCCTTATACCCTTATTTGATGGTGCTTTTTATGCGGATGCGCACTGCCATTTCTAATATCTTCCATGAAGTAGATGAATTAAATAAGGACATTGCAAAAAAAGTTGCGGCGTCTAATAATAAAGGCATGAATGGATCTAGCCCAAACGCATGGCTTGCAAAGCGTGAAGCAGTAATTGAGGAATATGAAGATGACCCGAAAAGCGGGTTCACCTATAACACAATGTTTTATCGCCATTTTTTCAGATATATTCATGACGTTTCCAAAAAACAAAATATTGCTAAGACGAAGTGGGTGCCCGTGCTTTTCATCTCTGGTGAAGACGATCCGCTGGCTAAAGGCATGCGAGCGATTAAAAACGTGAAAAACATTTACAGTACAAAGCTTTCCAATACAAACATTCAATTGAAAAGCGTTGACAATGCGCGTCATGAGGTTTTAAATGAAACCAACAAACAAGAAACCTTTGCGTTCTTATATCAATGGATGATTCAATCATAAGGGGTATGGTGTAATGGCTATGCATATTGAAGATAAAAACGCCCTTAAAGTTTTAGGGGTAGTGTTCAAAAAATACCGTGAGAATTCTGGTTACTCTTTGCGTGGTGTTTCGCGTAGTGTCAATGTTTCCCATACGGTCATCAGTGAAATAGAAAACGGTAAAATTCATCCGAATATTCAAACACTTAAA
>PUMO01000100.1 GCA_003551405.1 Mollicutes bacterium
ATTGGCCATGATGGCACCACACCGGATAAAGCCTATGAAAACGCTCAGGCGCGCGCGCGCACCATGGTGCTTATGAACCTTGCGAACATGCATGGCGGCCTTGTGCTAGGAACCGGAGACATGAGTGAGATTGCGCTAGGCTTTACGACTTATAGCGGTGATCAGATGAGCATGTATAATATTAACGCCGGCATCCCTAAGACCTTGGTGCGCTTCATGGTAAGCCAGTATGCCAAGCGCAAATTTAACCAAGGCCTTGAGCCCATTGTCAAAGATGTGATTGAAACCCCCATTTCTCCCGAACTAATTAAAGACCAGGTCACTGAAGACGAACTGGGGAAATACGATGTCAATGATTTCATCATGCACCGCTTTTTACGCTATGGCGATGATGAATTGCGCATTGAGTGGCTCATTGGCATTGCCTTTAACTTAAGTACCAAACAGGCGCATGAATACGTTGAAAACTTTTTCAATCGTTTTTATGCCCAGCAATTCAAGCGTCAGGCCTCGCCCGATGCACCGAAAATTCTTGAGGTGTCCCTCTCGCCACGTAGTGATTTCAGGATGCCTTCAGATGTCGATAAACGCAAACCATAAGGAATGATTCATATGAACAATAAACCACACGTCGTCGTAGGCATGAGCGGTGGCGTCGATAGCAGTGTAGCTGCATACTTACTAAAAGAACAAGGCTACCAGGTGACTGGCCTTTTCATGGTCAACTGGGACAGTGCCGCCAACCAGGATGTGCTAGGAAACCCTACCCTGGCGGATGAGACCTGTCCACAGGAAAAGGACTATTCTGATGCCCTCAATGTGGCCAACCATTTAAATATCCCCCTTGAGCGGGTCGATTTTGTTGAAGAGTACTGGAATGATGTCTTCACATATTTTCTCGATGAATATGAAAAGGGACGCACACCCAATCCCGATGTGATGTGCAACAAATATATCAAATTCGCCAAATTCAAAGAACACGCCAAAAATTTGGGGGCTGATTATATTGCGATGGGCCATTACGCAAGGCTTCACCGTCATGAGGATGGCCGTGTTACGTTGTTGCGCGGCGTTGATTCCAATAAGGACCAAACTTACTTTTTAAGCCAGCTGACCCAAGAACAGCTTAAAGACGCATTGTTTCCTGTTGGTGACATTCCCAAGGATAAAGTGCGCGCCATTGCGCACGAACAAAATCTGCCCACCGCCGACAAAAAAGATTCAACCGGGATCTGCTTTATCGGTGAACGGGACTTTCAAGGGTTTTTGCGCAATTATTTGCCTGCACAGAGTGGAGAGATCCGCACCCTTGAAGAAAAAGTCATCGGTGAACATGTCGGATTGATGCATTATACGATTGGTCAGCGCAAAGGTCTTGGCATTGGAGGGCATCCCGATTATGCCAATGAACCTTGGTTTGTGGTGGGCAAGGACTTAACCAACAACATTTTATATGCGGCCCAAGGGTATCATCACGACAAGCTATATTCAACACATTGTACAGTGGAGTCACTCAATTTGATTGATGCGAGTCATTATAAGACCCTTGAAGGCTCAGCACTGACCGCAAAATTTCGCTACCGTCAGCCTGACCAGCCGGTGCATCTGGATTTAAGTCAAGAACTGCCGGTGGTACGTTTTGACCACCCAGTACGAGCGGTTACACCCGGACAGGCTGTCGTCCTTTATGATGGTGATGTGTGTCTTGGCGGCGGCATCATCAAACATGTATACAAAGACAGTGAACGCTTGCCTTATTAAAGGGGGACTGCTATGAAACGCGGAATTGCTCTGGGTGGCGGTGGTGCGCGTGGTGCTTATCAGGCAGGCGCCATCAAAGCCTTGAAGGAACATGGGTATTTGGATGACTTTGACGCTGTCAGCGGTGTCTCAGTCGGCTCACTCAATGCATCGCTGCTCAGCATGCATGATTTTGATGCCATTGATGCATTGTGGCTTTCCAATAAGGGCGCTGAATTATTTGATAAGCCTGAACACATCCTCAAAACCATGGTCACCGAGAACGTTAAACTGTATGATAAAGGGATTTATGAAACCAAACGGCTTGAAGATTTAATTGACGAGATTGTCAATTATGAACAACTGCGCAACCACCCGCTATATGTGGGCATTGCCTATGTGGGCGAAGAAGATACGGGTTTTTTCGATTTGGTTCGCGCCAATATTCAATACCGCTTTGATAAGGAACATTATATGCGGTATGTCTCATTGAATGATTATGACAATGCGACGATTAAAAAGACCTTGCTTGCATCTTGTGCCATTCCAATGGTTTTCAAGCCTGTAAAGATTAACGGCAAAACATATCTGGACGGCGGTATTTTTGAAAAACTCCCCATTCAGCCACTGGTGGATGCTGGGTGTGATGAAGTGATTGCGATTGACTTGTTTCGGTTTCATTTCCGCCGTAAAACAAAGGAAGGCGCAACCACCATTCGTCATATTTATCCTTCAAGAAATTTGCGTGGTGTGATGGATTTTAAGGAATCACTCAATACCATGCGTTATGAAACCGGCTATGAAGACGCAAAAAAAGCAATCCAATCATGGGAAAATGAAACGAATAAGATTGAATCTAGTGGTGTGTGAAAATGCATCACTTTTTTTATGAGTAAAACACGGGTGGTCTTTGAATGATTATATTGAGGAGGCGATCAATGATGAAATTGACGTGTGGCATCATCGTTATTATGTTTATGATAATGGGCACCCTAGATCTTCAGGCATCGGAATATTTAACGTATGAAGAAATTCATTTGGAAGGACGCAACCATAAACTTTTAAGGGACTTCACCGAACGCGATTATGATTACTTGTACAATCAAAACACCCGCCGCCGCTTTTGGGGATGGCAAACGACGGATTATATGCGCAATGTTCCGGTATCATTTAAAAAAGAAACCCTGTACATTATTGAAAATGAAGGGCAAACGCCCATCAATCAGCGTTATTTTTTCAAAAGTACGGATCAAGCCAAAACCCAGCTTTCAGCAACCGGCTCCATAGGGATAGATGTGAGCGGGAAAATATCATCGTTCGATGCAGGGCTGGATTCATCCTTATCCCTTAAAGCGTCCCACGAATTTTCCTCAACACTGGAAGAGACGGTCGAAATCAATATCAGTGTTGACCCTGATACCCGGCTGTTTGTGGAGATTTATGGAGAAGGGCTGATCAGTAACGGTGTGGGGGAGCGTTACCGGTTTTTTAGAAACGTCGGAAGCGGTGGGTTTGAAGTCTTTACGCTCCAAAGTGAACACTATTCAATAGTCAAAGAGCGGATGGAATCATGAGACGATGCGTGTTCATTGGTATGGCGGTCCTGATTGGGATTGGTGTGTATGTGACACTTTCACGTCTGCACGTCACAAGTGCGCGAATTATGAGTGTGCCTTCAACGCATATATATTATTTAAGTGGTGAAAACAAAACGTTCACACAAGACTTTTTGGTCAATACGAATCAAACGTTCTTTACAGAAAGTGAAGCCATCATGTCAGTGGAAATCGAAAGTGAAGATGAAACCTTATCGCTTCATTTTGAGGGTTTAGAAACGGTAGGCACGCTTCATGCCAACCATGAATCCATGTATCACATGCGTTTGCATGCATCACAGGATTTTGTGACGGACCAGTACCGCTTTGAAACACAGGATGCAACCATGAACATCCATTACAAAAACAACCAAATTGCTGCATTGCCGGTAGGTGAATTTGTGATGCATCATTTTGAAAATAGCAAAGGGCCTTTGCGCATGGAATCGATGCACAATGTGCATGGTCGCTTTGATTATGGGCTGACATCCAAAGGGGTTATGGTCAGGCTTTATAATGATTCGAAAACACCGATCACACTGAATCAATTTGAAACAGGAAGTCAGCGCGTGCGCGTCAATGATGGGCTTGTCAGTGTGAGTAAACGCACCTATGAACCTTACATGCCAATTGAATCATTGGTACATGGCTATGAACCCACACTCAGTGATGCACCCATGCGTCAGTTAATCATTGACCCCGGTGAATCCAAACAATTTGTGGTTCCCTTTGCATACTGTGACAATGCGACGTTGTTACACCGCTATCCGTTTGCGATTGATTATCATCACGATGACAAAGCGTATACTTTTAAGATGGAAGATTTTGCGTTCATCAATAGTGATATGTTTGTAAAGGAAAACATGCCTTTATTAGTCCCCGGAATCATCCATGATTAAATGTGAAGGTGTTATCAAACGGTATAAAACCATGACGCTTTCGTACAATGAGGTGATTTTTAAAGAAGGGATGACGTTGTTGGTTGGCACCAACGGCTCAGGCAAAACCACCCTTTTAAAAGCCATTGCGGGGTTACATGACTATGAAGGGTTCATTACACCCGTTAAAGCGTTTTATATGGGGAGTGACGATGCATTGCCTGAGCTGATGCGTGTGGATGATTACTTAAAACAAATAGGTACCCTTCAAGGGGGACTTCTTGAAGGGTTGATCGCCATGTTTTCCCTTCAGGACAAACTGCCCAAACGCATTGCCGGTCTTTCTAAAGGCATGCGGCAAAAAGTGCGCCTGATTGCGGCCATCAGCAACCCTTCTGCGTGGATTATGATGGACGAACCGCTCGATGGGCTTGATGAATTGAGTAAAAAACGGTTTATCAGTGCACTTAAACATCATAAAAAAAATGCCATTATCGCAACCCATACAGTCTCTTGTTATGCACGGCTTAACCCTGAGGTGATTAAACTTTGAAGGCACTTTATCTGTTGATGCTATACCGTGTGGTCAGAATTAAAACCTTGGGGTTTTTAGGGGGGATTGGTGTGATTAATGGTGTGGTCTATACTGTGTTCGCCCATCCTTTGAGTGATGAGGTCAGTCAAAAACTCTATGCGCCCCAGTTTGCGGTGGATTATTTTTTAGAAGGGTTTTTCTTTTTAAAAGTGTCGCTGCTTTTGGTACTTATGATAGTGTGTGAACGGCTTTTTAATAACCCAAGCAGTGATGTATCCATGATTCAAATGACCTCGCGCAGAAGGGTGTATATGGCAAAATGGACGGTGGTGCTTAGTGCCGCGTCACTGTTATTAATGGTGCTTTTTTTGATGCTTACCCTAATGTATGGCACCACGCATTTTCACCATGCCTACCCAGTGCCGTGGCATGCGTATGCTTTAATCATGTGCATCATCGTTCAC
Organism: Mollicutes bacterium; assembly: GCA_003551405.1. Classification (GTDB taxonomy): domain Bacteria; phylum Bacillota_I; class Bacilli_A; order Izemoplasmatales; family Izemoplasmataceae; genus B1SED10-225. The sequence continues at coordinate 5,213 of PUMO01000100.1, forward strand.
TACAGTGCCTTATATATTTTTGTCTATCAACGGTTCACCCATGCGTATGGTGCGATATGCATTGTTTTACTGTTTATGATCAGTGAAATGATTATGGATATAAGAAGTGCTTACACGCAAAGCGTTCATTTACTTACTGTCTTTCATGCATTGGTGCCAAACATTTATTTATTTTCCTATGAACAGTTTGGCTATAGCGCTGATTTGGTCATTAATTTATGCATCACTACGGTGATTGTGACGCTTACGCATGTGCATGCACTTAAACAAAATTATTAAAAATCAATGTTTTCATTTAAGACAGTGTGATATAATACTCATACATTTGAGGCGCATTCCATGCGCCTTTTTGGAGGAAGATAAGGATGTGTGGCATTGTCGGATATATTGGAAATAACAATGCAAAAACGATTGTATTAAACGGACTTAAACGTCTTGAATACCGGGGCTATGATTCTGCAGGCATGAGTTTGCTTGCAAAGGACGCGTATCAAACCTTCAAAGAAAAGGGTCGCATTACCAATTTGGAACGTGCGATTTCCATTGATCATGCATCACTTGCGATTGGTCATACACGCTGGGCGACCCATGGGAAGGTTTCGGTTGCCAATGCGCATCCGCATACCTCAAGCAGTGGGCGTTTCATTGTCGTTCACAATGGGGTGATTGATAATCATCAATCGCTTAAG
>PUMO01000127.1 GCA_003551405.1 Mollicutes bacterium
AAACTCAAGATTTACTTGAACGCAAAAACCAGCAGCAAACAAGCAACCGATGCGTTGCTTGATAAAATGGAAAAAATCCTCAGCGATGAAATTGAATTCGTACAAAATAAAAAGGGTGTGAAACAATGATTCAAACCAATAAGCAGATTGCGAATTATAAAAACATCAGCGAAGATTTTGAGCGCATGGAACACGTTGAACCTGAACGGGTGCACATTGCGCTCAATCCGCCGCGATGTAAAGACTGTGAAACCTACGTGGAAGTGGGCGACACCGTCGCGATCGGTCAAACCCTTGGTGTAAGCCAGGGACCATTCTTCAAACTTCCCGTCTATTCAACTGTGAGTGGTACGGTTGAGGCCTTCACTAAAAAAGTGATGCCCGGCGGTGAAGAAGATGATGTCGTTGTCATTAAAAACGACTTTAAAGACACCATGCATGAATCGGTGGGCGAACGCAGTGATGAAGAAATCAATGCCATGAGCCAACAGGAGATCGTCGACATTGTTGGCGATAAAGCCTTGACTGGTCTTGGTGGGGCAGCGTTTCCAACCCATATTAAAATGGGCACCGATAAACCGATTGATGTGGTGATTGTTAACGGTGTGGAATGTGAACCGTACTTAAACAGTGACTATGTGCTCATGCAAGAACGTCCAGAAGATATGTTTAAAGGACTCCGCTACGCCATGCAGGCAGTGAGTGCACCACGCGGCGTGGTTGCGGTCAAGGAAACCAAGAAAAAACTACTTGCCATGCTTAAGGAAGAAGCGGCCAAACACAGTGATCTTGACATCAGCGTGGTTGAGGTTGAAGACTTCTATCCTCAAGGCTGGGAGATTGCGACCTTTAAATCGGTAACCGGCATTGATGTTCCGGTTGGCACACTTCCGATGGAATATGGCATTTTAGGGCTCAATAGCTCAACCATCATTGGTGTTTACGACGCGCTTAAATATAACATGCCGGTGATTGACCGCTACGTTACCATCAATGGTGATGCGATCAAACAACCCACCATGTTTAAAACGCGCATTGGTGCTTCAACCAAACACCTGCTTGATAAAAGCGGTGGCTTTAAAGAGGATGCCGGCGACGTTAACATTGTGATGGGCGGCCCGATGATGGGGCAGTCCACGCCATATGAAGACATTACCATTACGCAGACGACCGCAAGTTTGCTTGCGCTTCGTGATGAAAACCCAGTGGAAGAACCATGTGTGCGCTGCGGGTCATGTGTTTATTCCTGCCCCGTTGACATTCAACCGGTGCAAATTATGAACGCCTATAAAAAAGGTGACAAGAAAGCCCTTGAACAGCTTGAGGTGAATAAATGCATCGAATGCGGCATTTGTTCATATGTCTGTACGTCCAAGATTCACCTCACCGATTATATGCGGAAAGGAAAAAACTTTTTAAGGTGATACTATGAATTTAGTTCAAAAAACAGCACCATACTTAAGAAAACCAACCGCACGTGTGTCACGCTTCATGGGCGACGTATCGGTCGCCCTCTTACCGCTTGTTGTTTTTGCGATTTATCGCCACGGCTTATCCGCGGTTTGGATTTTACTTGCGGCCGTCTTATCAATGGTCTTGACAGAATATGTCTACAACCAGATCATTGACATGCTTAATGGTGAGAAATTCAAGTTAAAAAACAAAAGCTTTACGATTTCCAACATGTCGATTGTGACCAGTGGTCTCATTTACGGTTTGACACTTTCTGATGTCATTCCCTTGCAGGTGGTCATCATTGGCGGGGTGGTCGGGACCTTCCTGGCCAAACTGATTTTTGGTGGCCTGGGTCAAAACATCTTTAACCCTGCAGCCTTTGCGCGGGTCTTTGTGGCCCTTTCATTCGGCGGGGCGATCGCGTATGAAGCCTACGTTGATGCGGACGCCGGCGCAACGGTGCTCGGGGTGCTTGCCAATGATCTTTTTGATTCAAGTGTCACAGAGTACTACAGCTATTGGACCATGTTTTCAGGAATCGGCATGCCGGGAAGTCTCGGTGAAACGTCCGCACTTCTCATTATCGTTGGCGGGCTTTATCTCTTCCTGAGAAAATCGTTTGATATCTTCGTCCCTCTGACAGTAATCGGGACAGTAGCACTCTTAAGTGGTACGATTGCGCTTTTCCATGAGGACCTTGGCTTATGGTTCCCCTACACCATGGTCTTTAGTGGCGGAATCATGTATGCGGCCGTATTCATGGCCACAGACCCCATCACCATCCCCATTACGCGACCAGGCCGTGTATACTTTGCGTTTGGTGTGGGGGCATTGACGCTTTTAATTCGTATTTTCGGGCAGTTGCCTGAAGGGGTTGTGTTCGCGATTGTATTTATGAACATGTTTACCCCTGCGATTGATTATCCGAAGTGGACGACCAATAAGTTCACACTTAGAAGTATCTTGATTTTTGCGGCCATTGTCATTGTGACCGCCGCAATTGCAACGGCAGGTGTTCATTATGCTTTATAAACTTAAAATAGCCTTAACATTACTTATCGTCGGCCTTCTCTCCGGTGGTGCGATTGTGTTCGTGCACACCATGACAGAAGACCGTATACAGGAAAACCGTGAACTGGCTGAGCTTGAAGACTATCAGGAAATTTTTCCGGACATGGCTTCAGCCGAAGAAGAAGACATTGATCACGATGTGATTGACCGTCGCGCGAAAATATATGACGCCGACGATGAACAAATCGGTGAAATTTATCGTGGGCATGACACCAATAACTTTGGTGACATCACCGTGCTTGTGGGCATCACGATGGATTTTGAAATCAAGCAGGTGCTTGTTTCACAAACCGAAAACACCCCGAACTATTATCAGGACATGCCCCTTGAAAACTTGGCCGGTCAAGCAACCGATGACATTACCTATGATACCAATACCGGTGCGACCGCGTCTTATAATAGTGTCGAGATGATTACCGATTATGCGGTTGAACTCTTCTATGAATTCCAAGATGTTGATCTTAGAAGCAGTGAACTTCAAGCGCTTCAAACCATTTATGGTGAAGCCGCGGATGATTACATTGAACACTTCACCTTTGAAGATGAAGCGGTGCATACCGAATACCGTGTCATCGATGAGAATGAATCAACCCTCGGTTATGCGTATGACCTAGACATAGACGGTGAACTCGTCATGCTTGGCTTTACACCGGATGATGAATTCCTCGGTATCGCGAGTGATGATGATAGTCACGATGACTTGAGTGATGTCTTTGCTGATTTTGAGGATTTAGAAGGTGACATGATTGAAGATATTGATGTGGATGCGCTTGAAGGCGAACAAGCCATCATTGATGCCTTCGCATTCATTCAAGACCTTGTAGAAGACACAGAACGCATTGAAGAAGAATATCTTGTGCGTTACCGTGAAACCGACGAAGGTTACGTCATTACCGGCTTTGCGGAAGGCTTCAATGCCATGAACGTCATTGAGGTGACCTTGAGTGATGACGGAGAGATCACCGATATCGAGCTTGTGCGCACCGACGATACCGATGATTATGTGGAAGACTATATTGAACCGAACCTTGATGCGTTTGACGGTGAAAGTGACTTAGACGCAGACGACGCCCTTGATACTTTTGCGGGCGCAACAGGAACGGGTGAATCGATTGTGAATGTCATCGTTGCGGCGCTTGATTATTACCCTGTTCTTAGTGGCGCCCTTGAAATGATTGATCATGATGTCCTTAATTTCCGTGAAGATTATTATGACGATGAAGGAGACTTAATTGGCCTTCTTTATCGCGGTGAAGCGGAAGGTTTTAACGCAACCAATGTCTTTGACGTTGTCATTGATGAAGACGGTGCGATTTACTCCATTGAGATTGTAGAAACGAATGATACGGAAGAATATTTGGATGATTACATCATTCCAAACCTTGAGGACTTTATCGGTGAAACGGACGTGACACAGGATGAGACGGATGACGCCTTTGCGGGCGCAAGCGAAACCGGTGATTCCGTTTATGACATGTTAAGTGCCACCCTTGAATATCACGCAGAAGGAGGGGATGAATAATCATGGCTGAAAACAAAAAAGCAGTAAAAAATCCAAATCAAAAGAAAAAGAAAAAAGCAACCCAATTTGATAACTTCTTTAAAGGTGTTGTAAGAGAAAACCCGATATTTGTGTTCTTGCTTGGTCTTTGTCCGGCCCTGGCGGTTACCAATACATTGGAAACCGCCTTGGGTATGGGGGTTTTGGTTATTTTTGTCCTCACTGCAAGCAACCTTGTGGTGTCACTCATTAAGAACCTGATTCCCGATCAAATCCAAATTCCCGCCTACATTGTGGTTATCGCAACATTTGTGACCATTGTGGGTCTCTTAACTGAAGCTTATGCATTTGAACTCCATCAAGCACTGGGTATCTTCATTCCACTGATTGTGGTCAACTGCTTGATCATGGGGCGTGCAACGGCCTATGCTTCCAAGAATGGACCGTTCAACAGTATTATTGACGGTGTTGGCATGGGTGTAGGATTCATGCTTGCGATGATGCTCATTGGCGTAAGCCGTGAAATCCTTGCGACCGGTGCCATTACCTTTGGTCGATATTTACCCCTTCCGTTTGAAGTATCCTTGATTGATACCGATATGTATATGTTCAATATGGAAGTCTTTGTCGGTCCGGCAGGTGGATTCATCATGATTGGTGTATTCTTAGCCATTTTCACCGCCATCGGCAACTATAACAAACGTAAAAAGGCACAAGCGCGTCAAGCGTGGATCGAACAAAAGAAAAAAGAAGCGGCTGAACGTAAAAAACGTAAGGCCATGGAAGAGGCAGGTGATTCTGCATGAGTTTAGAAGTATTCTTCGTGGCGATCATTTCGTCCATGTTAATCAATAACGTTGTCTTAATGCGTTTCTTGGGTGTGTGCCCGTTCCTCGGGGTCTCTAAGAAAACGGAAAGTGCGATCGGCATGAGTGCGGCGGTCATGTTTGTCATGGTCGTGGCGTCATTTGTGACCTATTTACTTTACTACTACGTGCTTGAACCCGTTGGCATTACCTATATTTCAACGATTGCGTTCATTTTAATCATCGCAAGTTTAGTACAACTGGTTGAAATGTTCATTAAGAAATTTTCCAAAAAACTCTATAAGGGTCTCGGTATTTATCTACCATTAATTGTGACCAACTGTGCAATATTGGGTGTTGCCGAAGGCAATATCGCCCAAGGCTACGCAACGGACTACGGTGTCTTAAGCGGGCTATGGGTCGCAACCACGAGCGCCTTTGGCGCGGCCCTCGGCTTTGGGCTTGTTATGTTCTTGTTCTCAGCCATCCGTGAGCGCCTGGACCACACCGATGTGCCCCCGGCCTGGAAAGGCCTTCCGGTTTCACTTGTCACCGCAGGCATTATGGCCATGGCGTTCTTAGGACTTGGAGGCATGGTGTAAATGGATATTCTTATTGGCGTCCTTGTCACCGCAGGCATTGTGTGTGTATATCTCATAACCTTCCTGCTTAACAAAAATACCCACAGTCCCATGGAAGCATCGGACGCAGACCCTGAAGTGTGTGGTACCTGCGCCAACTATACATGCGGTGTTAAACAACAACACTTCACAGAGGAGGTGCGCTCATGAGTGAGATCATTGGACCCATCATTACCTTAGCAGTCATGGGCGGCATACTTGGCTTTGGCCTCGCGTACGCTTCAGAAAAACTGAAAGTGGAAGCGGACCCGCGCATCAAGGGCATTCACGAGCGCTTGCCAAATCTTGACTGCGGCGCGTGTGGGTACCCAGGCTGTGAACCGTTCGCCGAAGCGATCGTTGAAGGGGAAGTTAAAAACCTCTCCCAGTGTAAACCCGGCAACAAGAAACATTACCAGGCAAT
>PUMO01000112.1 GCA_003551405.1 Mollicutes bacterium
AAAGGCCAGTGAAGCCGCCATTGAAGCCGGCGCTGATTTTATCAAAACATCCACAGGCTTTGGCACAGGCGGCGCAACAGCGTCTGATGTGACGTTAATGAAACGCATTGCCGGTGAATCAAGAGGCGTGAAAGCCAGCGGTGGTGTAAAAACCATTGACGATTTGAACGCCATGGTTGATGCCGGTGCCACACGCATTGGTGCGTCCAGTGGCGCGAAACTCATGCAAGGTCTTTCAAGCGATTCAGAATATTAATTTATAGGAGGAATCAATATGGCCACACCACACATTGAAGCATCAAAAGAACAAATCGCACCCGTCGTTCTTATGCCCGGAGACCCACTGCGTGCAAAATTTATTGCGGATACGTTTTTAGACAATGTCGAACGGTTCAATACCGTTCGCAACATGTTTGGGTATACCGGAACCTATCAAGGCAAACGCATTAGTGTTATGGGCAGTGGAATGGGCATGCCATCCATCGGAATCTATTCTTATGAACTCTATAAGTTTTACGATGTGAAAACCATCATTCGTATCGGTTCAGCCGGCGCGTATACCGATCAGCTCGATCTATATGATGTTGTACTTGCGGACAAAGCGTACAGTGAATCATCTTACGCTAACGTCCAAGACGGTGAATACGCCGAACCTTATACATATCCAAGTGAAACACTGAATAACCGCATTGAAGACGCAGCGAAAACCCTTGATATTCCCCTGAGAAAAGGCACCATTCATTCCAGTGATGTCTTTTACCGTGAGAACCATGATGATTTCAAGCGGATTCGCGATACCTATGGTGCGCTCGCCGTTGAAATGGAATCTTTTGCGCTTTTCCACAATGCGCGTGTGTTAGGCAAAGAAGCCGCATGCTTGTTGACGATATCTGATTCGCTTGTAACCAATGAAGCCACCACAAGCGAAGAACGTCAGAACGCATTCACAAAAATGATGGAAATCGCGCTCTCTTTAGCAGAATAAAAAAGTGCTTCGGCACTTTTTTTTGGAGGACTTACATGCAATATATAAAGACCACAGTCAATCAAACCCCACTTCATATCATTGAAACTGATAAATTTAAAAATGTACATATTGCGGTGCGTTTTTTCGATACGCTTGATCCATTAAAAGCCACCAAACGTCATATTCTTGCGTCCATGATGCGTTCAAAGACACAAAACCATTCTAGCCGCAAAGCCTTATCACGAACACTGGAAGGCCTTTTTGATACTGTTCTCAATGCGACCAGCAATAAACTTGGAACGGTGCATATCAATCAGTTTGAACTCTCATTTATTCACCCTTCCTATGCCGATGATGCACACTTTTTAAACGATGTGCTCGGTGTCTTAAAAGATGTCATCCATGCGCCATTGCTGGATGAAAAAAGTTTTAAAGAAGAAAAACAGTTTTTAAAGGATTTCTTTGATGCGGAGTATTCAAATAAAACCCGTTATGCAAGCAAACGTTACTATGAATATTTATTTGAAGACCACCCTTACAAGGTGCATCCCTTCGGTGATGAAACCCTGATTGACACATTGACGCTTGAGGATATTATCGATGAGTGGCACCATATGATTACATCCAATGCGGCCCTTATCAGTGTGACAGGCAACATTGACTCTCAATCGCTAAAGTCATCGCTTAACCGAATGTTTGATTTATCTGAGGAGCCGCTTCCCACTCGTCCGTTCTTTAGACGACAAATGCAAGTCAAGCATCCTGTGCGCGAAACCATGAATGTCACCCAGGCACGGCTTTTCATGACACTTTCAAGCGATGTCTATTATACCGATGATGATTATGTACCCATGCTTGTTTTCAATGCACTGTTTGGAGACAATTCTGAAGCGATGCTGTTTCAGACCATCCGTGAACAACATGGCCTTGCCTATTATGCAAGCAGTGCCTATGCGCCTTCAAGCGGACTTGTGACTGTCACCTCCGGTGTGGATGAATCCAATGTGGGAAAAACCAAACAATTGGTTCGTGACATTGTATCTAAGATTCAATCAGGGGACTTTGATGAAAACGCACTGATGCTCGTCAAGACGCACCTGAAAGCATCTCTCAAGAAAAGTTATGATGCACCCAGAACAGTGTCCAATAAAGCATTGCGTCACGCCATCTTCCATGTGCCGTTTGAAAAGGATGCGTTGATGCACGCTATTGACAACACCACCAAAACGGATATTATCCGTGTCGCAAACACCCTTGAATTTATTTTTACTTATGAGCTGGGACGTGTTGAAAATGACGCTTAGGTCTTATGAATACAAACAATTTGGTGAACGCCTTTATTACGGACGTATCAAGGACCGTTTGCCCATGTACTATATTCAAAAACCCGGGTTTACGAAAAGTTATGTTACCCTTTCCTTGCCACTGGGTAGTATTCACAGGGGTTATATGGACTCAAACAGTATCCATGATGTGCCTAGCGGAATCGCACACTTTTTGGAACACAAAGTATTTGAAAAAGACGGCATGGACCGCTCCAGAGAGTTTTCTGTTGATGAAGCGTCCATTAACGCATTCACCGAACACCATCAAACGACGTATTTATTTACCACGGCCAATCATGTCAAACGCAATACAAAACGGCTCATTGACATGGTTTTTCGCCCGCAGTTTTCAAACAAAGGCATCGAGAATGAGAAAAAAATCATCACAGAAGAATTGAACATGCATTTGGATGACCCAGGATATAAACAATATGTCGGTCTGATGAATAATTTATATGTCAATCATCCGATAAAAGATGATATTTTAGGTACTAAAGAAGACATTCTCTCAATGCACAGTGATGATTTGACGTCTATGCATGAAGCGTACTATCGTCCAGAGCGTGCCGCATTGGTAGTGGTAAGCGCCCTTGATCCTAATGCGTTTTTTGAGGAACTCTCAAACGAAGTGATCTTGCCGCCACTCAGTGATAAAGCGCCAAAAGATGTGGCGTATGATGAACCTATTAATGTAAGCAAAGCCAGTGAAGCGGTGTCGTTAGATGTCCGCATGCCTTCAACACTCTTTGGCATTAAGTTTAAACCTTTAGCGCATACGGATCCTTTTGAGCGGATAAAAACCCGCATGGCCCTTTCAATGTGGCTTGATTTGGCATTTGGACGTTCAAGTGACACGTATGAGATGCTGATGGACCAAGGGGTCATCAATGATTCCTATGCACTTGAGCTCAATTACACCAAAGACTTTGCATATGCGCTTATCGGCAGTGAGACCTCAAGGCCCACCGCACTTAAGCAGTCTCTTGGTGCACTGTTAGAAAATCCAAGAGAGATTACCATAAATGAAGCGGATTTTGAACGTCTCAAACGCCAAATGATTGGTAGTTTCATCCATGTGCTTGATTCTCCTGAAAATATTGCGCATCAGTTCGCCAACTATGTATTTGAAGGGGTTGCGTATTATGACTTGATTGAAGCGGCGCGTGCAATCACCTATGATTATGTTGTCGACCAGGTAAACGCCGTGCATCCAGGCGCCATCAGTGTACATACAATTTTAAATACCCTTTAAACTATACATTTTTAACATTTTTGTTATAATGATGATACGCTTTAAGGAGGGGTAATATGCGACAACGCATACAACTGCTTAAACAAATGATTACCGTGAATTGGCGTACATTAATAACATTCGCAATCATTTACCGAATTCTTGGTGTGTTAGTCTTTTTTCCGATTATACGCTTTTTGTTTTTATTTGCCATCCGTATTTCACCGTATGATTATGTGACCATCAATGCCATGGCGGACTTTTTAATGTTGCCAAGTACGATTGGGCTTATATTGTTGATTGGCATTTTACTTGGGGCCTACGCTGCACTGGAACTGCTCGCACTGAGTGTGATTTATCACTACAGTGCCAATAATAAAAAACTCGCCTTGTGGCCGTTTTTAACCATCAGTTTGGAGCGATTGAAAACCGGCCTTAAAAAGGGCCACGTATTCGGTGTTGTCCTTGCACTCCTTATAGGACTTTTGGTGAACATCAGTCACTTTAGCGGCATCGCCTCAACGATTAACATTCCTGAATATTGGCTTGATAACATTACCACCTTTACGTGGCTATTTGTGAGTGCCATCGTTTTATTTATTGCATTGCTCATTGCAATGATTAGACATACCTATTCATTTAATGCGCTCGCACTTGAAAATAAATCTTTCAGTGAAAGCCGCTCTTACCGCAAACAATTAACAATAAAACAATATTTGACCATCGCGTTTGAATTCATTGTGCTCAATCTGATTTTAAATGTGGTGTTATATGGTGCATATGTAATCATCTTGGCCATCATCGGTGGCATTGTATCTGTGACACAAACACAAGAAGTGGTGCTTGGGGTACTGCTTACTATCTTTTACACTGTCTATCTCCTGATTGCATCCCTGGCCGTCCTCGCCATTGTGCCCATTAACTATGCGTGGATGTCGACGTGGTTTCACTCGCATGAAGCGGCCAAAACACTGAGCCCTGTTTCACGCGGTAATACCAAGACACTTTCATTTAAGCAACCGAAAGTGAAATGGACAGCCGCCATCATGGCGTTTGTCATTGTGGCGCTTAACAGCGTGAACGTTTATGGCGTCATTACGGATGACCGTGGTCTTTTTAATCTTGGGCCCCCTGATATTATTGCCCACCGCGGGGCATCGGCGGATGCGCCTGAAAACACCATTGCGGCACTTGAAAAAGCTGTTGAACAAAATGCTGATGGCATTGAATTCGATGTTCATCTCACAAGCGATAATGTGCCGGTTGTCATTCATGACCGTACAGTGGGGCGTACAACTGACGCACCGCATAATCGCAGTGTTCAAGAGATGACTTATGAAGAGATACGTGAACTTGACGCCGGCGCATGGTTTTCACAAGAGTTTGAAGGCGAAGCTATTCCAACGCTTGAAGAGGCTATAGAAGTCATTGACCCACATGCGGAAATTTTTCTTGATATGAAAGACTACCGCGATCAATCCACTGAGATTGTTTATGAAATACTAGAAGAGATGGATGTCGTGGACAACACAGTGTTCATGTCATTTTCATCCAGTCAGTTGCGCTTGATAAAAGATCTTAATGAAGACATTGAAACATTGCATCTGGTTTCTACATTTTTTGGATCCATCCATACCATTACCGACCAACCCCATGTTGATCACTTTGGATTTGAAGGGCACATGACGCTTAACAACCCAAGTTATATTGATTCTGTGCGCACACGGGATAAGCGTCTGAGCGTGTGGACAATCAACACAGAAGAACAACTGCGGGACGTTACCATTGCCGGGGTGGATGGCATCATTACTGATTATCCGCTTCGTGCACGCGAAGTTGCTTATTCACAGCCGACCAACCCCTTGATCACTCAGATTCTGCGTGATTTATTCGACAATTAGGAGGCATTTCATGGACAAAAACATTCTGAAATTCAAACGACGCAAACAACGTGCCGAGCTTACCGTCATTGCCGGTATTGCCATGTTGATAATTGCACTGATGATATTTTTATTTACCGATATAACCTGGGCAACCGCGAGTGCTGGCGTGGTTGGCCTGGTTGTGTTCTTTTTAGGGTTTTCATCTTACGCAGAAGTGCATGAAAACTTTAAAAAAGACTTCCTACAGGATTTGATGGTTGAATGGGTTGATGAAGGACGGTATGAACCCAGACAAGGCTTAACTGAATATCAAGTCTATAATACCCAGTTTTTCAAATATGCGGATGAATTTCATTCACAGGACTTGTTGAGTGGTTCCATCAACGGCATTCCCTTTATTTCATCTGACCTGATTTTAAAAGAACGGACCACTGCCTATGCCAGTGAAACGTCGCG
>PUMO01000177.1 GCA_003551405.1 Mollicutes bacterium
GTGGGACACCCTTTTATGCCCGGATTGTAGAGATGGCCATTCATGAAAAAGGCATGTTTTTAAAAGAAACCGGTGTTGCCATCGGCCTTTCCAATCGACAAATCATAACAAAAATATTGATACCAGAATCGTTGCCGGCGCTCGTGCGCGGCATTACCGTGACTGCCATTACCTTAGCAAGCTTCACCTCGATTGCGGGGGCAATCGGCGCGGGTGGACTTGGTGATTTGGCATATCTATATGGATACGCCCGTAACCGGCACACGGTCACAATGATTGCGACAGTCCTTGTTGTAGGGCTTGTTGTACTTATTCAACTACTTGGCGATCTAATTGTTAAAAAACTCAGTCCAGCCACAGACTAAAAAATACTAAAGGAGATTTTAAATTATGAAATTATTTACCCGCATAACCCTTTTATTAACAGCAGCAACAGCTACATTCACCCTTGCGGCATGTGGTGATGATACCTATACGATCGGTGCGTCTCCAACCCCGCACAGCGAAATGTTAGCCCAAGCCCAAGATGCACTCAGTGAAGACGGCATTGAATTTGACATTGTTGAGTTTAATGACTATGTTCAGCCTAATACCGCGCTTGATGAAGGTGAACTGGATGCCAACTTTTTCCAGCATATTCAGTATCTGGAAGGGCAAATAGACGAACATGGTTATGCGTTTACCAGTGTTCACGAAGTGCACATTGAACCGATTGGTCTTTATACACAAACTTATGATTCACTGGATGAATTGCCTGAAGCGTTGGAAATCATCGTTTCCAACTCCCCTTCAGACCGTCCCCGTCTGCTTCAGGTGTTAGAAGACAATGATTTACTCACCATCAATGACGATGTATGCAGCAGTGATATTGTCGATGCAAATGTAAATGATTTACCAGAATTGTTCGATTCAGAACACACCATAGAATTTACAGAAATCGATCCACCGCAACTTTATACCAATTATGCGAATGAATCGGGAGACTTGGTATTGATCAATGGAAACTTTGCGATGGATAATGACCTCAATCCACTAGAAGATGCATTAGCCATTGAAAGTACGGATGTTCCCTTTGTTAATGTCTTGGTCACCTCTGAAGGCCAAGAAGATGACCCTGTGTTAGAAGCCATTATAGATTACTTCCAAACTGAAGAATTCCAAACGTGGATGGAAGAGACGTATGATGGCGCAGTTATCCCTGCGGATTGATGTAAACCCAGTGCAGTTTGCACTGGGTTTTTTGCATTTAAAGCCTAAATCACGTCTTTATAAAGAATACCTCTTCAAATGTAACACCCAACTATGTTAAATGTGACAACGTTCATTTATTGTTCTAACCCTTACTAAAGGCATAAACTGTTCTGCAAACCCATAGGTTAATATTATTAGGCCAGTAAAACGTTTACAAACACTTTTTCATGCCTTTTTTATAGAATAAAAGTGCATTTAATGGCTTATTAAAGCGGTTTTAATCCTTTTGAACGCATTACTTGCAAATTTGTCTCAATATGGTATAGTATAAACAGAAATTTGGCAATTTACTCCAACGGGATGGGCTGCTAGATTTGTGAACATAATAAATTGACAATTCTTGTATCATTTTGGGACAAGAATGTGTTTTTTAGGTAATTAAGCTCTGACATCTACGTTGAGATACATTTAGGAGGCAACGAAAATGAGTCAATTAGAAGTAAAGAATTTGTACAAGATTTTCGGCCCCTCTCAGAAAAAAGCATTGGAAATGAGTCAAAATGGTAAGACAAAAGACGAAATATTAAAAGAAACCGGCAATACAGTCGGTGTCAACAATGCGAGTTTTTCAGTTGAGGAAGGCGAAACCTTCGTCGTCATGGGCCTCTCAGGAAGCGGTAAATCAACTTTAATCCGTAACCTTAACCGCCTTCAAGACCCTACATCAGGCGAAGTCCATGTTGATGGAAAAAACATTGTGGATATGAACGCAGAAGATCTGCGTGAACTCCGCCGTAAACGTATGGGCATGGTCTTTCAGAATTTCGGACTGTTCCCACACCGTTCCATTAGAAGGAATGTAGACTACGGCCTTGAAATTCAAGGCGTCCCAGAACAAGAAAGAATTGAGCGCGCGTATGAAACACTTAAACTTGTCGGCCTTGAAGGCTATGAAGAAAGTAAACCTTCAGAGCTTTCCGGCGGAATGCAGCAGCGTGTCGGGTTGGCCCGTGCATTGGTGCTTGACCCTGACATCCTGTTAATGGACGAAGCATTCAGTGCGCTTGACCCACTGATTAAACGCGATATGCAAGATGAGTTGCTTGCGCTACAGGAAAAAGTGAACAAAACAATTGTGTTCATCACACACGACCTTGATGAGGCCCTCAAACTTGGGGATCGCATCGCTGTGATGTATGAAGGCGAAATCGTTCAAATCGGCACACCAGAAGAAATTCTGACTACGCCTGCGAACGACTATGTACGTAACTTTGTTGAGAACGTTGACCGTTCCAAAGTCCTTAAAGCCAGCAACATCATGAGTAAACCACTCGCGGTTGTCGAATCACGCGAAGGACCCAAAGCTGCGGTTCGTCGTATGCGCAATGAAGAAATATCTTCAATATTCGTCGTTGACAAGAGCCGTAAACTTCAAGGCATTGTCAGTGCGGATGATGCGCTCGAACTCGCAGAAAAAGGTGAAAAATCCCTTAAAAATGCGATTAAAAAAGACGTATATCACACAACCAGTCCAGATACCCTGATCGTGGATCTGTTGCCGATGGCAAGTGAAGCAAAGTATCCGATTGCTGTTGTAGACAGTGATAATAAACTACTCGGAGTCATTGTACGCGTCTCCGTCTTATCCGGTATCTCTCGGAAAGGAGCCGTGAGTGAATAATGAAAGTCATGAATGTAGTATTTGACGCCATCGACAACATTCCCATTCCTTCACTGCCACTTGGTGACATATTCGAAGGCATTATCGATTTCATGGTGGATTATATTGGTTTCATTTTTGATGGAATCAGTGCTTCTCTGAACGGAATGGTAAACGGCCTTGAAGCTGTCTTTATGTTTTTACCCGGACTCATCATCATGTTTGTCTTTGCGGCACTCGCATGGTACATAGGTGGACGAGTACTGGGTATTATGAGCTTTGTTGGCTTATTGTTAATTTATTCTCTTGGACTTTGGCCAAGTGCGATGGCCACACTGGCATTGGTGCTTGTCGCATCATTCATTGCTCTGGTCATTGGGATTCCGATTGGAATCCTTGCGGCCAAGCGTGACACTGCGGACCGCATGATTCGCCCTGTGCTTGACTTCATGCAGACCATGCCGGCATTTGTTTATTTGATTCCAGCAATCACCCTGTTCCAGCGCGGTATTCCAGCTGGTGCGATTGCGACCATCATCTTCTCAATGCCACCGGTCGTACGCATGACAAACTTAGGAATCAGACAAGTGCCTTCAGATGTTATAGAAGCGGCACAATCGCTTGGTTCAACAGGGCAACAGTTGCTTTTCAAAGTCCAACTGCCCATTGCGCTTAAAACGATTTTTGCGGGTATTAACCAAACCATCATGCTTGCACTTTCAATGGTCGTTATCGCGTCCATGATCGGTGCTGGTGGACTTGGTAGTGATGTTCGCCGTGCGCTTGCACAGGTAGACATTTCAAACGGATTTGAAGCTGGTTTGGCGGTCGTTATCCTTGCTATGATCATTGACAGGATAACACAGGGCCTCGGCGACAAATCATCTCAAGTGTAACCCCAATTCAAAGCAACAATGCATCATGAAATATAAACTAAACGTTTGATGTATTAAAATTTTATTAGGAGGAATAATTTATGAAAAAAGTATTAGCTTTAGTAGTAGGCTTGACCTTAGTTGTTTCACTTGCTGCATGTGATACTGAACAAGAAACCATTCAGCTTGACTATGTCAACTGGGCTGAAGGGATAGCAATGAACTACCTTGCAGAGGCAATCCTAGAAGACGAAATGGGTTATAACGTAGAATCTACAGAAGGTGACCCAGGCGTTGTCTTTACTTCTATCGCACAAGGTGATGCGGACTTCTTCGTTGACGCATGGTTCCCAGTAACACATGCGCAATATATGGATGAGTATGAAGGTGAATACGAGGACCTTGGCTACAACTTTACAGAAGCACCAATTGGTCTAGTTGTACCGGATTATGTAGACATCGACAGCATTGATGAGCTTAATGATCATGCAGATGAATTTGATGGCGAAATTATTGGTATTGACCCAGGTGCCGGAATCATGAGCGCAACTGAAGATGCCATCGAAGAATATGACCTTGATTTTGAGCTTCAAGATCTTTCCGACCCAGTAATGGTTGGTGAACTTGGAACCGCCATTGAAAACGAAGAGTGGATTGTTGTCACTGGTTGGGAACCACACTATAAATTTGCGGATTACGATCTTAAATTCCTAGATGATCCTGAAGGCGTTTATGGTGAACCAGACAACATTCATACCATTTCTAGTCTTGATGCCTATGAAGAGCATCCAGAAGTTGTAGAGTTCTTTGAAAACATGTATTTTGAAAGTGAAGAACTTGCGGATCTAATGGGTCATTTCCAAGAACATGGCGATGACATGACAGACCAAGAAATCGCACGTGACTGGAAAGCTGACAACGAAGATATTTGGACAGCTTGGCTTCCAGAATAATCTTACAATCATTTTTACATAAAACGCCCCGTTTTTGGGGCGTTTTTTCTTTTGGGGAAATGATTTGCTTTCTCCCACCATTGTCCGCTATAATGCCAATAGGAGGTTGATACCATGAACGCACTGTTTTTATACTCACATAATATGGAAGATGTTGAAAGCGTAGGCACACGTGGACTTTTGAAACGGGCTGGATTCAATGTTCATACGGCGACATTTGAAGATTCCTTAACCATCGAAACCAAATTTGGGCAAACACTGAGTGCGCAACTTTATGCACGTGAAATCAATGTTGCGGATTATGATGTGCTAATTATACCTGGCGGTCCATATGTTAAAGGCATCCTTGATAGTGACAACGAAGTCAAAAATGATTTTGAAGATAAAATTGTGGGACTTGTTAAACGCTTCAATCACGAAAATAAAATGATTGCGGCCATTTGCGCAGGCCCACGGTTTTTAGGGCGTGCAGGCTTGCTTGATGGTATTACCTATACTGCATTTACCGGAAGTGACAAAGACGCGCCAAGAGGTCATTATGACCCAAGCATCAAAGCCATGCGAAAAGGCCACATCATTACCGGCCGCGGCGCGGGCGTCATATATGAATTTGCCTATGAAATCGTCAAAGCGTTTAAAGGTGAAGACGCAGCCGATGCGTTACTGGAGGCAATCTTACATTGATGTTTAACCGGCGCGTGGCACGCACCAATACCAAAGGGTGGCGTGCTTTTATTATGATGTTTAGACGTTTTACGCATTTTAGAGGGTATTCTTCAAGGCGTGAGTTCTTTCATGCGCTTTTTTTCATATTTTTACTATATGTCATCATTGTTCCCTTAGCGTTATTTCTAGTGGAACCCTTCGTGTACGCTGCCCTTTTTATGCTCATCATGGCCACCGCAGTCTTGATTGTTCCCTTTTTGAGCATGTTGTTTCGGCGCATGGGTGATGCGGGATTCCCCAGGTGGTTTCCCCTTACGTATATAGGGATTTTCATTCCAGGAAATGTTATGAATGTCGCGGGCGTCATGCTCACTATTGGAGATATTCTCGCAATGGTATTGACGGGATTCTTTTTAGTGCTGGCATGTTTTCCAACCAGCCATCACCTCATTATCATTAAACCTGAACACGACGACGAACTAAATGAATAACCCCACTGACAGAAAGGAA
>PUMO01000121.1 GCA_003551405.1 Mollicutes bacterium
ATCGTAGGTAACGGGAAAATGTTTGGCAAGGGTTTTAAACATATCATGAGACGCTTCGCGGTGGTGTTTCTTAATAAGCGGGAGAATTGCTGCTTTATAAGGCGCGACTGCTGGGTGGAATTTCATGTTGATGCGTTCTTCACCGTTTTCAAGTGTCTCAACGGTATACGCTTCATGCAGTAAACTCAAAAACAGACGCTCAACACCGAGTGAAGGTTCCACCACATAAGGAATGTAGCGTGTGCCAGCTTCTTGGTCAATATATTCAAGGGTTTCCTCACTGTGATTTTGATGCGCGGTTAAATCAAAGTCCGTGCGTGATGCAATGCCCCAAAGTTCATCAAATCCCCATGGATATTGATATTCAATATCCGTCGTGGCGTTTGAGTAGTGCGAAAGCTGACTCTCGTCGTGGTCACTCATCGTCAAATTTGATGCATCAATGTTTAAATCAAGCAAAAATTGCTTGGAGGCATCTTTCCAATATTCAAACCATTCCATTTCCGTGCCCGGTTTACAGAAAAATTCCAGTTCCAGCTGTTCGAATTCACGAGTTCTGAAAATGAAGTTACCCGGGGTAATTTCATTGCGGAAACTTTTACCGGTCTGCACAATGCCAAAGGGCAGTTTCATGCGTGTGCTTCGCTCAACATTTTTAAAATTGAGGAAAATCCCTTGCGCTGTTTCTGGGCGGAGGAATATTTCCTGGCTTTTTTCATCCACCACACCCTGGTGTGTTTTAAACATCAAATTAAATTGACGGATGGATGTGAAATTCGCTTCCCCGCATGATGGACAGACTAAACCGTGTTGATCAATGTAGGTTTCCATTTCTTCTTTGCTCATGGCGTCCGCAAGGACTGTTTCATCATGGTTTTCAATCAAGTGATCCGCGCGATGACGCGCATGGCATGCCTTACAATCAATTAAGGGGTCATTGAAGGAATCAATGTGACCACTTGCTTCCCATGTTTTGGGGTTTAACAAAATTGATGAGTCCAACCCGACGTTATAGGGGCTTTCTTGGACGAAACGTTTCCAAAACAGATTTTTAATGTTGCGTTTGAGTTCAACACCGAGATGTCCATAATCCCACGTGTTGGCCAAACCACCGTATATTTCGCTGCCTTGGTAGACGAATCCGTATTGTTTGGCGTAGTTGATCAGTTGTTCCATTGTAATTTTCATGGTTGGCCTCCTAAGTAATGAATGGTTGTAAAATCGTGCGTGCACGTGGTGTGAACCCAAGATGCATGCGCTCTAGTTGTTCTGTGATTTTATGAATGGTTTTTAAGGTTTCTCCAGTAACGCTGCGTTTTTTAAACGTGGAAATGTCCACATAATAATAATACTGCATAGGCAAATAAATTGCTTGGTCATATTGTGCATGGTGGGCATTTGCGTGCTTTTCACACACAAGTGCGCCTTCATGCACATCGAACATAAGTGTTTCGCGCGCGCCACATACATGACATTGTATTAAAGGGATGGCGTAACCTAAAAAATATAACATTTTAAGCTCAAAGACAAGCATCAGTTCAAGGGGCGCATCCGTGGTTTTTAACGCCGCCGTAAACTTATGCAAAAAACCATACAGTTTGGGATGGTTATCATCACTTGTTACAGTTTTATAAATGAGTTCATTGATAAGTCCCATAATGGTGGATTTTATAAAATCATCCTTGATTTCAGGCAGTCTGTCTATCAACATGGCCTCTTTGAGCGTTGGAAGGTTGCCTGAAGTGAGGGTCATTTCAATCCGGTTGGACGGTTGCGCCAAATGTCTGAGCGGCGAATCCAGTTTCTTCACACCACGGGCAATCATGCTCTTGATGCCCTTTTCGGTATAGACATATAAAAGCATTGAAGACTCCTTATAGTCAATGGTGCGAAGAATATGGCCTTCCATCATTCGCTCTCCTTATACCCAAGTTGACGCAAGCGGTGTTCATTGTTACGCCAATCCTTAATGACTTTGCAGTGAAGATCCAAATAAATTTTACTGCCAAGCAAATCAAGAATGTCCTTTCGTGCCCGCGTGCCAATCATTTTAAGCATGCGTCCGCCTTTGCCGATGATGATGCCTTTTTGACTATCGCGCTCAACAATGACACTGGCATATATATTGAGTAAATCAGGATTGGATGCATCCCTTTCAAGATTTTCGACAATGACCGCCACAGAGTGCGGAACTTCTTCTTGGGTAAGCTCAAGCACTTTTTCACGGATACGTTCTTCAATCAGGAATTTTTCCGGCTGATCGGTTTTCATGTCTTCAGGATAATATTTGGGACCTTCAGGTAAAAACGATTTGATGTCATCTTTTAGTAAGGTCGTGTGCGTTCCTTCAAGGGCGCTCACCGCAAACACCCCTTCAAAAGGGTGCGTCGCTTTTAAGTTATCCACGAAAGTTTCAAGGCGGGCCATATCTTTTACTTTATCAATTTTATTGAGCACGAGGATGCTCGGCGTTTGCATTGCATGCAAGGATTTTAACACACGTGCATCAAGCGGGTCCTTATCCTTGGTCGCATCCACAACATAGATGATTAAATCCACACTGCCCAGCGTCTTAAGGGCACTTTTCGTCATCAAGTCACCCAGACGATGTTTGGGATTATGGAGTCCCGGCGTATCAATGAAAATAATTTGCGCAGCTCTATCGGTGTAGACTGCACGAATGGTGTTGCGCGTGGTTTGTGGCTTAGCGCTTGTGATTACCAGCTTTTCACCGAGCAATGCGTTTAAAAGCGTACTTTTCCCAACATTTGCATTGCCGATGATGCTTACAAAACCACTTTGGAACCCTTTAGAGGTCGTCATCGCTGAAGCCATAGGGAAGCAGTTCCTTATTTTTAAGCGTTGTGACGCGGTCACGCGCATCCACCATATGAACATTAACGTCCGCAGGCACAAGCTCACTCATGACCTGACGGCATGCGCCGCATGGTGAAACCAAATGCGCCTGTTTGGTGGTCACAACCACTTCTTCAATATCGTCTTTAACATAGCCTTGTGTGCGTGCGGTAAAGAGGGCGGTACGTTCTGCGCAGTTTGAAAGGCCAAATGAGGCATTTTCAACGTTGACACCCGTAATAATGGAACCATCTTTCATTTTGAGCGCGGCCGCCACGTGAAAGTTTGAATATTTCACATACGCGTTATCAAGCACATCGCGTGCAGCCTGCAAAAGTTCTTTGTTCATAATGATCATCCTTTAGCGAAATAATTTGACTTTATTCAAAATTTGTTCTTGTAGGGAAAACATGACATGTTCTTGGCTCTCGTTAGCGTGATCATAGCCAAGGGCATGCAAAAAGCCGTGAACAATGAGAAATCCGAGTTCGCGCTTAAAAGTATGGCCATAAGCCCGGGCTTGTTCCATGGCGGTATGCACACTGATGAATACATCCCCAAGCTCTCCGTCCACTTCACTGGGAAAGGTGAGCACATCGGTCGTTTGGTGAATCCCACGGTACGCACCATTATATTCGCGCATGGTCTCAGAAGACACAAAAATAATGTTTATGACATTGTTTTTAGAAACATCCATCATCTTATAGGCTTTTTTAAGCACCCTTTCAACAATCGGACGATAGTTTTCTTCATTCACATGGTTGAATACGTTAATGGCTTTCATTTTCATAACGCTCCAATACTTTTTGAATGAGTGGATGACGAATGACATCCACACGGTCAAAGTGAATGGTCGCAATGCCCGGCACATCTTTAAGCAAATTGGACGCATGCACGAGGCCGCTTTGGGTATTCTTAGGTAAATCAACTTGTGTCACATCACCAGTGACGACCATTTTTGATTCAAACCCAAGACGGGTTAGAAAAAGCTTCATTTGACTTTTGGTGGTGTTTTGCGCCTCATCAAGCACCACATACGCACTTTCTAACGTGCGCCCGCGCATGTAGGCAAGCGGCGCAATTTCAATGACACCTTTTTCAATCAAGTCCTCAGTCTGCTTGGTACCAAGCGCTTCATAAAGTGCATCATAAAGTGGCCTTAAGTACGGATCTATTTTTTCCTTTAAGTCTCCGGGTAAAAAACCAAGACTTTCCCCCGCTTCTACTGCGGGACGCGTAAGAATAATTTTTCGAATACGGCCGTTTTTAAGCAGCTGAACGGCATGCAATACCGCAACGTACGTTTTACCCGTTCCGGCGGGACCAATGCCAAAGGTAAGATCACTCTTTTCAATGGCACCCAAATAAGCTTTTTGGTTCATGGTCTTGGCATAAATGGGCTTCCCCGTGTTGGTTTTAGTTATTTCAACGCGTTTCGTATAAAAATCGATGATGTCTGATTTATTCATCGTTTCACTCAGTTTGGCAATATAGATAATATCGCGCTCGCTTATGGGGATTGAGCCATCCACCAAGCGAATGAGAATGGAAAACACTTTTTCAAGGGCACGTTTTTTCGACGTATCCGCATCATCAATATGTATTTGTTCGCCTTTGGTAAAAATGGTGGTTTCGAAGTAACGGTTGAGCACATCCAAATGGCGATCGTTAATGCCGATCACCTCAGTAAAGGTATGAATGTTTGTAAACTCAACGTCCAATTTAGTCAAACTCAAATCATCGACTCCTTTAAACGTATCTATTGATGCTAAAGAATATTATACCATACCCTATTCATTTTTTAGTGAGTTGAAAAAAATAAACGGTGAAATTTTCACCGTTTATTTTCGTGTGTTATTTTTTCTTCGCCTTGTTTTGCTTGTTTTTCTTCGCGACGCTTGGTTTTTCGTAATGCTCGCGTCGACGAGCTTCAGCAAGGGTCCCCGAACGTGAAACATCGCGCTTAAATCGCTTCAGCGCGTCTTCCAATGATTCGTTGTTTCTAACTACTGTTTTTCCCAAGAGGTTTCCCCCCTTCCGCTCATTAAAATTACATTATGTATAATACCAAAGTACGCTTTACTTGTAAAGATATTTATTCATTAGTTGCATCGCGTGTTCATAAGGTGCGCGTGCCTTCACAGACGGGGTAGGATGCATCATTAAGTGTAAGGCGTAAAAAATCATTGACATTGGCATTTCCACGCGGAAATTCCACGGTCACATAGTTGCTTGCATGCCCTTTGCATGTTGAGCCGTCGCATGACTCAACAAGCACATCCAAAGGGGTTTTATTGTTTAAAACGCGTTGCCTGTAGTTTTCTGCAAGTGTTTCATTTAAACGTAGGAGTTCATTGACGCGCATGGATTTAATGGTGCCATGAATCTGTTCGTTCGATTGCGCGGCTTTGGTGCCGCTGCGTTTCGAATAGGGGAACACATGCAGTTCACTGAACTGTGCGGCCTTGATGGTTTCATGCATGGCCGTGACGTCTCCGTCAGTCTCCCCGGGATACCCGGTCATGATATCGGTGGTTATCGCGATATCTGAGCCTAAGATGTCTCTTATCTCAGCGAGTTTATCTAAATAAGCTTTCGTGGTGTAACGACGACGCATTGTTGATAAAATGCGGTCACTGCCGTGTTGAAGGGGAATATGAAGGTGATGCGCAAAGACCGGGTAATCGCGCATGAGTGTGAGGATTGGACGCGTTAGTTGATTGATCTCTACACTGGAAATACGCAGGCGCTTAAGACCCTTCAAATCTTTAAGGGCATTTAAGAGATCATAGAATGTTACATCCTCAAGGTCACTGCCATACCCGCCGGTATGAATGCCGGTGAGCACAATTTCTTTATAGCCTTCACCAATCAGTCTATTCGCTTCACCTAAGACCTCATCCATCGCACGCGAGCGTATGCGTCCCCGAGCAAATGGAATGATGCAGTATGAACAAAACTCATTGCATCCGTCCTGTATTTTCAAATA
>PUMO01000185.1 GCA_003551405.1 Mollicutes bacterium
CAACCGCCAAAGAACTATGTCTGCACAACCGCTATATCAATGATTTAAAACAACTGATTGATTTGCATGACATAGGAAAGATTAGTGTGGACGAAGCTGTTTTTAACAATAACGATGCACTTTCTGATCAACAACGAAAAGACATTCGCCGTCACCCTGAAATTGGATATCGTATCGCCAATGCCCTTCCGAGACTCCAAAATGTGGCGTATGCCATTTTGACGCATCATGAAAATGTGGATGGTTCTGGTTATCCGTTTGGCCTCAAACAAGAAGACATTCCCATCATCGCCCGCATTTTACGCGTGGTTGACTCTTATGAAACCATGCGCAGAGACTCCCACTACAGCGCAGCAATGCCAAAAGAAAAAGCGATTGAAGAACTCAATCGCTTGAAAAACACCTATTATGACGAAAGCGTGGTTGACGCGTTCGTTAAAACCATACATTAAATAAAAATACCAGCGGTCGGACTCGAACCGACACGGACCAAAGGCCCATCAGATTTTGAGTCTGACGCGTCTACCAATTCCGCCACGCTGGCATCAAATTAGATTATAACAAAGAGGCCAAAAAAAAGAAACAATTTTTTTAAAATTATTGTTTCTTTTTTTCTTCTTGAACGGCTTGATGATACGCTTCGTTATATTCACACTCAAAGGTATCAATGATGCGTTCCAAATGGCGTACGGTATAAATGCGTGCAAGGTCTTCATCCTGATTTATGATGGCGTCATAAATATTGCGATGTTCTTCCACACGGTCATTCGTTCTTTCTTGCTGGGTAACAAGATTATAGTTGGAACGCAAGGTTTTTTGGAGCACATCCCAGATGATCAAGTGAATGTTATGTAAAAATCGGTTTTTAGAGTATTTGGAAATGAGCAAGTGAAATTTTTTGTCAAGTTCAAAAAAGTTAAATTCATTGTCAACCGTTTCCATCTCCTCAAGGATGCCACCAAGTTTACGCATGCCGGCATTGGTAATATTCTTGGCACACAGTTGGACACTCAATGAATCAAGCGCACGGCGTATTTCCATCATTTCAAGGTAATCGGTATTGTGCAGAAGCGTCGGTGTGAATACGCTTAAATAGTTTTCACTTTTGGGTTTATTGACGTAAGTGCCGCCACCTTTTTTCTTGGTCACTAGACCGATGGCACTCAACTTTTCAATGCCCGCGCGCACGCTCACGCGCGATACGTTGAGAATGTCACCAAGGCGCGCTTCACTGGGCAAACGCTCTCCGGCTTTGAACTCTCCACTAATGACGAGTTCTTCGATGTAATCGTATACTTTTTGTGATTTTGATTTCTTATTCATGGCGGCTCACCTACCTTATATTATGAATTAAAGTTATAATACATATACAATATCTATAATACAACTGATATGCACTTTTTTCAAGAAAAAAACCCATAAAGGGTTTTTTATTTGTCGTCTGTATCCGCTTTACAGGTATTGACACCAATCAATTTGTATAGTGCGCACCAACTGGTTGCGGCGGTGAATCCCAAAATGATGGCGGGGATCAAAAGCCAAAAGAAATTACCCTGTCCAATCGCCGCAACGACAATTAGCACAATCGCGACAATATAGCGAATCATGCGATCAATGTTTCCAACATTGTTTTCCATGGTTACACTCCTAACATTTTATTTGGTTTGTTGCGATTTGCAAGGGGTCCCACACCGGAGAAAATGGTGGGGCGTAGGCCAAATCCAGGTTGGAAAATTCACTGGCCGTCATGCCGCGCTGAATGGCGGTGGCCATAGTGTTAATGCGGGCACTGACGCCTTGTTTGCCGACCATTTGTGCGCCAAGCAATTTACATGTTTTGTTCTCAAAAACAATTTTCATGTAGATGGGTGTTGCACCGGGGTAATAGCCCGCTTGGTTGGCCGCCTTAACATTGACAACATCATAATCATAGTTTTCATGGGCCGCTTCTTTTTCACTGAGACCGGTTTTGGCCACTTCTAGGTCAAACGCTTTTAAAACATTTGAACCGACCACGCCGTGAAAATGCGCAGCTTCACCACTTAACTGAGCCGCAATCACACGGCCTGCCTTATTGGCGTGCGTTCCGAGTGGCACGTAAGCGGGCGCATCTTTTAACAAATGCGGCACACTGGCGCAGTCTCCAGCCGAATATACATCAGGGATGGAGGTTTCTTGTTTGTTGTTCACATGTATGGCGCCATTTTTAAGCATCGTTAAATCGGAATCCTTTAAGAATGCGGTATTGGGACGCACCCCAATGGCCTCGATGACTAGATCAGTTTCAAATGAACCGTGATCGGTCACAACCTTTGAAACACCGTGCGTGCCTTCGTAATGTTTAAGTGTTGTATTGAGGTGGAGATCGACGCCGTTATCTTTCAGTCGCTTTTCCACGTGTGCGCTCATATCACTGTCGTAAGGGGGAAGGACTTGGTCCTGCATTTCGATGAGCTGGACATTTTTACCCATTTCCACTAAGTTTTCAGCCACTTCAACACCAATGTAGCCTGCACCAATGACACTGACTGTCTGAACGGTCTTTTGCGCCAAGGCGTCTTTAAGCGCGCGGGCGTCATCCAAACTGGATAAGACGTGGATGCCTAAGAGGTCACTGCCTTGAACTGGCAAGCGGATCGCACTGGCAACGGACGTAATCAGCAATTTGTCATAAGACGCATTAAAGTGTTCCTCGGTTGTTAAATTTTTCACCGTTACCGTTTTGTTATTAAAATCCACACCCGTGACTTCATGCTTGGTAAAGACATCAATGCCACGCTCTTTAAACTGTTCAGGCGTGCGGGCAATCAATGAATCGTCTTTTTCAATCACGTCACTCAAATAATAAGGCATGCCGCAGGCACCGTAGGATACATCACTGCTTTTTTCATAAACGTGTACAGTGACGTCCGCCATTGAGCGCTTAAGCTTTGAAGCCGCACTCATACCAGCAGCCACACCACCAATTACGATGACTTTCATTGAATCACTTCCCTTCTAATTTACCTTAATTTTAACACAAACTAAAAGCGTTATACATACATTTGCTGTATAACGCTTTGTCTTTTTATGTGACTGATTACACTTTAAAAGGGGGATAGGCAGTATTGTTAAAGCATCCCGAATTAATCATTCACATTGAGCCTTATGAAGTCCATAATAAAAACCTTCTTTTTCCATTAGGGATGCATGGTCCCCTTGTTCAATCAAACGCCCTTCCTTAATGACGAGAATGGTATCGGCATTTTGGATGGTTTGAAGACGGTGCGCAATAACAATTGCGGTGCGCCCTTCCATAAGGGTGCGAACACTTTGTTGAATTTTAGCTTCGGTGCGTGTATCGATATTGGACGTGGCTTCGTCCAAGATTAGTAAATCTGGATTATTGAGCATGGTCCGAGCGATACTGATCAGCTGGCGTTCCCCTTGTGAGAAGTTTTGGCCGCCTTCATACACTTCTGTATCATAGCCTTTGGGCAAGGTTTGAATGAAATCATCAGCCCCCGCTTGCTTGGCCGCTGCCTTCACCGCCGCCGCACTGGCTGAAAAATCACCGTAATGAATGTTATCGAACACAGTGCCTTTAAATAGGTGCGTATCTTGAAGCACCATGCCGATGCGGCGTCTAAGGTCGTCAAGTTTCATTGTGCGAATGTCTGTGTTATCTAACTTGATGGTGCCGTTTAACACATCATAAAACCGGTTGAGAAGTTTAATCGTCGTTGTTTTTCCCCCGCCAGTAGGCCCAACAATCGCAATCGTTTCGCCAGCACGCGCATTGAAGGTTATATCTTTTAATACTTTGATGGATTCATCATACCCAAAGTCCACATTGTCAAAGGCGATCTCGCCGCGCATGGTGGGCATGGGTTTCTCGCCATCGACCGCATATTCATCAGGCGCATCAATGAGTTCAAATACCCGCTCAGCCCCGGCAATACCCTGCATGAGCGCATTGAAAAGTTGTGCCAAATTGGCGATTGGCTGAATGAACTGACGCGAATACTGAGAAACCCCAGCAATATGACCGATGGTCACAAGGCCACCAACACTCAGATAAAGAAGTGCCCCAACCGCAATGACACTGAGGAATATAATGTTGTTCATGAAGTGAATGAACGGCCAGATCAGTCCTGAATAAAATTGCGCCATGAATCCAGCTTTTTTGAGTTTATTGTTTTCAACAGTGAATTCCTCAGTAAAGGCGGGTTCCTGGTTATAAAGTTTGACCGCCTTCATGCCAGAAATGTTTTCTTCAATGATGCCGTTGAGACTGGCAAGGTGAATTTGTTGTTCTTTAAAGCCCTTGCGTGTCTTTTTCGAAACTTTATACGTAAAAAGTACCATGATTGGAATGAATGCTACGACCACTAGGGCCAGCGCCCAGTTGAGCACAAACATTAAAATGAAGGCGCCGAGAAGCACAATCCCTGAATTAAGCACTTCAAGGACCGTATTACCAAGGGAGTTGCTGATCAGTTCAATGTCATTGGAAAGTCTTGAGACAATGTCGCCCGATCCCTTTTCATCATAATAAGAGACGGGTGCTTTCATCAGTTTGTTAAAGGCATCTTCACGGATGCTCTTGATCACACGCTGTGAAATTTTAACCATGGCAAAGCGGGCCAAATAGCGCGTGATGCTATTGATGATGGTAAGCACGACAATAATGCCGACAATGCGGTATATCCCACTTGGATCAAAGTTGACTGAGAAGTTTTCAATATCAATGTAGCGGTCTATTGCCTGCGCAAATAGAGTGGGCACATATAAAAGCGCAAGGGTTGCAACAATGAGTCCTAAGAATATGAGCACGATGATATATTTGTATACCCCCATGTATCTTATCAGACGCGCGAGGGTTTGACGGATGTTTTTTGGTTTGGCGCCCA
This sequence comes from Mollicutes bacterium, assembly GCA_003551405.1. Taxonomy (GTDB): domain Bacteria; phylum Bacillota_I; class Bacilli_A; order Izemoplasmatales; family Izemoplasmataceae; genus B1SED10-225. Next base: position 4,893 of record PUMO01000185.1, read on the forward strand.
CGTTGACTCCGCGGCGAGGATTGGCACTGACTTTGTTTGGGTCGGTATAGTCAATTGACTTCTTCTTTTGTTCATTGAGTTCAAGTTTCGTTAAAATGCGTTTATCCTTGGACATCGAATGCGCCCCCTTCACCCAGTTGACTTTCAACAATTTCACGGTATGTCTTCGAGGTACGCATCAAGGTCTCGTGTTTGCCAAAACCATCCACTGTGCCATCGTTACTGAGAACAAGAATTTTGTCGAGCTTACGCACGGTCGCAACCTTTTGACTAACAAGCAAAACGGTCGGCGAATAATCCAGGGCACTTAAATGGCCAAGCAGTTTTTGTTCGCTTGCGGCGTCCACCGCACTGGTCGCATCATCTAAAATCAAAATCGGTGGGCGTTTTATAAGCGCGCGGGCGATGGAGAGGCGTTGCTTTTGTCCACCTGAAAGGTTGACCCCTTTGGCTTGCACACGGTAATTGAACCCTTCTTCCTGGTCATGAATGAAATCATTTAGAAGGGCATCTTTGGCAGTTGTTTCAAGCGCATCAACTGACGCACCTGCGTTCCCTTGATACATGTTGGTCGCAATTGAACCTGAAAAGATGAGCGCTTGTTGGGTGACAAACCCTACCTTGTCGCGCAAATACGGCAAGTCCATGGTTTTAACATCGGTATCATCGATGAGCACACGGCCGCGTTTTGTGTCGTAAAGACGCGGAATCAGCTGCATGATGGTGCTTTTACCGCTTCCGGTTGACCCGATGATGCCCAGTTGTTCGCCCGGACGCACAGTAAATGAGACATCTTTGATGACATGGTTGCCGTTATCTCCATAACCAAAGCTTACATCATCAAAGGTGACTTGACCGTTAAGGGAAGGTTTACGGCCATTCTCAGGGTTATTTAAATCAATGGTCGCATCAAAGATTTCATTGATTCGGCTTGCTGAGACGTTGGCGCG
>PUMO01000029.1 GCA_003551405.1 Mollicutes bacterium
CCTCGCCGGCACCGACCGCACCGACGGCGACCAGGCCGTGCGGCCCGGCGGTGATGGCGCTCAGCGAGGTGTGCCCATCGCCGGAGAAGGTCCCGTCCTCGTCGGCCAGCCGGGTCCAGGTGAGACCGTCGGGTGAGGTCCACACCGTGCCGATGAACCGCATGTCGAGCGGATCCTCCCAGCCGAGGACCCGGGTGCCGACGGCGATCAGGGCCCGGTCGGTGGCGACCACGTCGCTGATCGTGGCGTCGTCGTCGACACCGAACACCTCGTCGTCGTGGGCCACCCGCTGCCAGGTGGCGCCGTCAGGCGAGGTCCATACCGCCGCGGGTGACCACTTGGGCTCATCGAGGTGGTGGGAGGTCGTGGTGCCCACCGCGACCAGCCCTGCTCCGCCGGTGGTCACCCCGTTGATCCCGGGCATGCCGGTGCCACCGAACACCTCGTCGTCATGGGGGATCCGGACCAGACCCTCCGCCGCGCTGCCGCGCCACACGGTGGCGACCCACCGCTGGCCATCGGGCCCGTCGGTGGTGCCCGCGGCGACCACCTGGCCGTCGTGGACAGCCACCGCGGACAGCCAGCCCCAGGAGGCCGCGTCCTCCTCCGGGGTGAGCGCGATCGGGGCCCACTCCACTGCATCGACCGAGCCCCAGGCGGCGAGGTACTCGGGGGCATCCGTCGGCCCGCCGCGCTCCATGCCGACCGCGACCAACCCGTCGTCGGTGTCCACGATCGCCTGCAGGTACAGGCCGGTCGCGCCCCGCTCCCGCGGGTCGTCCACCTCGACACGGGTCCACGCCAGGCCATCCTCCGACAACCACGCGAGTGCGACCGACGCCTCATCCCGCGCCTCGAAGCCGACGACGACCAGCCCGGGCCCGCCCGTGGTGACCGCACTGGCTGCTGTGATCCGGCCCCTGCCGACCGACCCGAACACCTCGTCGTCATGGGGGACCCGGCTCCAGGTCGTCCCGTCCTCAGACGTCCACACCGCCGCGACCGTGCCGTCCTCTCCGAAGCGACCCTGTCCGTGGGCGCCCACGGCCACGTAGCCCGGTCCGCCGACCACCACGTCGGAGATACCGACGCTCTCCTGCTCGGGGGTCCCGAACACCCCGTCGGGATCCTCGACCCGGGCCCACGACGACCCGTCCACCAGCACCTCGGCGGTGGGATCGACCCCGCCGCAGCCTGCGAGCCCGGACAGGCCGAGGATGAGCAGCACGAGGGCGGCCGCCATCCCCCGCTGCCAGGACCGCGGGCCCGCGGTAGCGACACCGGACCGCACCATCCGTCTACCCGCCTGTGGGGCGTCCTTCGACGGTGCCGCGGGACCGTCCTCGTCGCAAGAGGCCGACGCCCCGACCTCGTGGCGAGGTCGCGCTTCGCTGACCACCCGCGGGGCGCCACCGCCGACGGCTCCGTGACCGGCGCGCGGCCACGTCGGTGGCCCAGTGCGGTGCGACGGGGGAGGGGCGACCGGCCCTGGCCACACCGCCGCGGGGTCGCCAGGCTGACGGGAACCCTGCGGCCGGTCGAAGGGCGCTGCACGCCTGGCCGGCGCAGCCTCCGGCCGACGAAGGAGCACCCGTGAGCGTCCGGCCTCACCCCGATCTCGCCGCAGCCCCCGTCGGGCGAGCCGACGGCCTTGCTGCCGCCTCGGCTGACGACGGGACAGCCGGGGGAGCGGGCCCGATGACGCCGCTGCGCCGCCTTGGTCGGTTCGCGGTCCGGGTGTGCGTGCTCTACACCGTGCTGACGGTGACCAGCAGCGTGCTCGCCGTGGTGCAGGGGCAGGAGACCGACACCCACGTGCACCTGCTGGCGCGACTGGCCTTCGTGCTGATCGGCCTCGGGGCCTTCGAGCTGGTGGACGAGCTCAGGCGGCGCGCCACCCACGCGCCGCGCTGGCTCCTGGCGGTCGCGGGCTACCTCGTCGCCGTCGTGGCGATCATGGCCGGTCTGTGGGTCTTCGCAGCGACGGGCGGTGAGCTGCATCCCAACGCTTACCGGGATGCGTTCTGGAACTTCACCGCGGTGGGGCTCGTCGTGGTCGTCGCCGTCGCTGTCCGGGACCTCATCGCCGCTCGCCGGCGGCGATGACGTCGGTCGCCGCCATCGGCCCGGAGGTCGCCAGTGGAGTTCGGCATCCTCGGTCCTCTCCGCGTCGCGGGTCGTGACGGGCTGATCCGCGTGCCCGGCGGTCGCCAGGGCGAGCTCCTGGCGTTGCTGGTGATCGGTGCCGGTCGGTCGGTGCCGGCCGAGCGGCTCGTCGACCAGCTGTGGGGCGAGGATCTGCCGGCCAACCCGGCGAACGCGCTCCAGCAGCACGTGTTCGGGCTGCGGCGCCTGCTCGACCCGGCGGCCCGCGGTGACGTGCTGCTGACCCGCGACGGCGGGTACCAGCTCGCCGTGCCCGACGACGCGGTGGACGCGCGCCGCTTCGAGCAGCTCCTCCGCAGCGGATCGGCTGCGGCGGCCAGCGGCGCGCCCCACGAGGCGGTCACGATCCTGGGCGAGGCCCTCGCGCTGTGGCGCGGCGATGCGCTCCAGGGCCTGGACCGACCCTGGGCCCGGACCGAGGCCCAGCGGCTGGAGGAGCTGCGGCTGGTGGCCACCGAGGAGCGGATCGCGGCCGACCTCGTGCTCGGCCGGCACGCGGGGATGGTGCCTGAGCTCGAGACGCTGGTCGCGGCCCATCCCCTCCGCGAGCGGCTGCGCGGCCAGCTGATGGTCGCCCTCGCCGGCAGCGGTCGGCAGGCCGATGCGCTGCAGGTCTACACCGACACCCGCGAGCTCCTGGCCGAGGAGCTCGGCGTCGACCCCTCCCGGCAGCTGCAGGCCATCCACGCCGACGTCCTTGCCCAGCGGATCGTGGGACCCGCCGGGGACCGCACCGCCGGTCCTGCGACCGCCCCCTCGGCCAGCGACACCGACGAGGTGGCAGCAGCGCCCATCGCTGCTCAGGGATCGGCGTCCCAGGACGTCGCGGTCGCCACGCCCGGTGCTCCTCGCCCGCTGCCGGTGCCACCGGGTCGCTTCCTGGGCCGTGACGAGGAGCTCGAGCGCCTCACCCGGCTGCTGGAGGACGAGCGCCTGCTGACGCTGACCGGACCGGGTGGCGCTGGCAAGACCCGGTTGGCGATCGAGCTCGCGAGAGGCCTGCGGTCCGGGTCCGCCCACCGGGAGGTCCACCTGGTGGAGCTCACACCGGTCACCGACCCGGACGCCGTCGCCTCCACGGTGGCTGCCGCGCTGGGCGTCGCTGACCACCGGGGGCTGCGCGCGACGGACGCCGTGCTGGCGGCGTTCGAGGAGCGTCAGGCGCTGGTCGTGCTCGACAACGTCGAGCAGGTCGTGGGCGCCGTGGCGGCGTTCGCCGAGCAGGTCGTCGCCGCCTGCCCGCAGGTCCAGCTCCTGGTGACCAGCCGGGAGCCGCTCGGCGTGGCCGGCGAGCTGGTGTGGCCCGTGCCCCCGTTGGCGGTCCCACCGGCCACGACCGCCAGCGGACAGCCGCTGTCGGCCAGCGAGGTGGAGCGGCACGCCGCGGTGCAGCTGTTCCTCGACCGGGTGCGCGCCGTGGCCCCGGACCTCGAGGTGTCCGCCAGCGACCTGGGCGGCGTGGCCAGGATCGTGCGGGACCTCGACGGGCTGCCGCTCGCGATCGAGCTGGCAGCCGCCCGTGCTCGCGTGCTGTCGGTGCCGGAGATCGCCGACCGGCTGCACGATCGCCTCGGGTTGCTCGCCGGAGGCCGTCGCACCGGTCCGGCCCGCCACCGCACGCTGCGGGCCACGCTCGACTGGAGCTACGAGCCGCTCACCGACGCCGAGCGGCGGGCCTTCGAGGCGGCAGCGGTCCCCGTGGCGCCGTTCACGACGGAGCTGCTCGCGCCACTGCTGGAGGCGGCCGGGTGCGACCTCGATGTGCTCGAGGCCGTGACGATGCTGTGCGACCGCTCCCTGCTCGCGGTCCACGAGCGCGGCACCCCGAGCCGCTACCGCATGCTCGAGACGCTCCGGGAGTTCGCCGTCGCCAAGCTCAGCGAGCGGGGCGGCGAGCCGGCGGTCCGTGACGCGCACGCCGAGGCGGTCGAGGCGGCGGTCCTGGCCGCCGATCGGACCACCATCGAGCGGTGGGCGGCGGACATCGACGAGCAGCGCCGGTGGCTGCCGGAGGCCCGTGCGGCCCTGCGGTGGCGGTTGGACCGGGGCCACCGGCGTGGGGTGCAACGTCTGGCCGCCGGGCTCGGGTGGCTGTGGCTGCTCGCCGCGATGGCGCCCGAGGGGTTGCGCTGGTTGACCGCCGGGCTCGGACCGATCGGCTCGATCGATGTGGAGGACGTGGAACCCGGAGCCGTGGTGTGGGCCGGCTTCCTGCGGCTCAACGAGGCACCTGAGGACGACGGTCTGCGGTGGGCCCAGCTCGCTGCCGAGGCTGCCACCGACCCGGTCCTGCGGGCGATGGCCGGCGCGCTGGTGTGGATCTACCGATCGATGGAGGACGGGCACGCTGCGGTCGCCACGGCGGACGCCGAGGTGGCTGCCCCCAGCGGCGAGGCGGGCTGGGCGGAGGGGCTGGGGTGGCTCGGACGCGCGCAGATGCTCGCCCTGACCGGTGATGCGGCACGGGGCAGTCGGGCGCTCGCCGATGCGGAGCGCCTGCTCGTCGACAACGGTGCCTGGTTCGGCATCTGGGCCAACGTCGCGCTGGCCTACCTCCAGCAGCTTCGCGGCGACCGGGCTGCGGTCGAGCGGGTGGTGGAGCGCGGGTTGGCGGCCAGCGAGCAGCGTGACCTGCCGGAGCTCGCGATCGAGCTGGGCTGCACCTGGGCGATGGTGCAGGCGGCGGGTGGGGAGCTCGAGGCTGCCGAGCGAGAGCTCACCGCGGCCGCGGCCCACGCGGCCCGCACCGGCGTGGCGATGTCCCGGGCGCTGGTGGCCACCACCCGCGGCTACCTGGTCTGGTCCCGGGGCGAGGCTCGGACGGCGATCGATCACCTCGAGTCGGCCCTCGAGCTACACGACCGTCTCGGCAACCACTTCGGTGAGCCCTTCGTCCGGTGGCTGCTCGGCTGCTGCCTCCTCGACGACGGCGAGGTGGTCGCGGCGGCCGAGGCCCACCACGCCGCCTACCGGTCCGCGCAGGAACGGGGGGAGGGCGACGTCGTGGCAGCCGCGCTGGAGGGTCTGGCCGCGGTCTGCGTCGCGCTGGCCGGGGACGATCGGGGCACCTCGGCGGGGCCGGCGCCCGGGTCTTCCGCGGGGGTGGGAGCGGAGGTGGCGATCCAGGGCCGGCGGCTGGCCGTCGAGCTGCACGCCGTGGCCCGCCAGCGACGCGATGAGCTGCGGATCACCGCACCGCTGCTGACCAGGTCGGTCATCGAGCGGGTCGAGGACGCGCTGAGCAGCCGGGCAGCGATCGCCGACGACCTCCTAGCCGACGACCTCCCGGCCGAGGCCCTGCCGGACCGCCAGCCGGCGGCCAGCGAGGTCGAGCTCGACGACCTCGTCCAGACCGCGGTCCGCGTCGTCCGTTCCTGCGGCGACGCCGCCAGCTCAGGCCAACCCCCTAACCGCTGACCACGTGGCACCGCCGCCGGGTCGAGGTGGAGTAGGGGTTCGGCGCCTGCAGGCACGGCCGGACATCGCCGACACTGCGTGACAGGGCCGACGGCCCCCACCGCCAGGAGGCGGTGCCACGGGACGACACGACCACCGGCCGGGGGGC
>PUMO01000124.1 GCA_003551405.1 Mollicutes bacterium
AGCCGCCAATTAAGCGGCAAGGTATTACGCTACCTTAAGAGAGTCATAGTTACTCCCGCCGTTTATCGGTCCTTCCCTCCGTTGTAACGGAGATTCAGATACCGACACTGGGCAGAATTCAGCGGCAATACACATCCTTTCGGACTAGCTGCCACCTGTGTTTTTATTAAACAGTCGGGGATCCCTGGTCATTGCAACCAGCCATCTTCATGACTGGCACCCCTTCTACCAAAGGTACGGGGCTAATTTGCCGAGTTCCCTCGCCCAAATTGGTCCGACACGCCTAGCCTTGTTAAGGCAGGGGCACCTGTGTCAGTTCTCGGTACGGACTCCAATACTGTAACCAACGTGCTTTTCATTGACACCGGGAATCATCTGAAGCGGACTAGGTCCGCCCTGTCGCGCATTCACTCGGTTCTCACCATTACGGTTCTCCCCGAGTTTTTACGCTTCGACAGGCTGGTGCGCCTGCTCAAACTATCCTGATGTGTCACACGTTGGGCAAGGGTATTGGAGGTACAGGAATATTAACCTGTTTCCCTTTCGACGGCCTCGGTTAAGGGACGTCTTAGGACCGACTAACCCTCGACTGACGAACATTGTCGAGGAACCCTGGCCCTTTCGGCGGAACGGATTCTCACCGTTCTTTGCTGCTACTCATACCAGAATTCTCGTTCGAACGCGGTCCACTCGATCTCTCGACCAAGCTTCTGCCCACGCACGACGCCTTCCTACTAGATTACCTTACGGCACTCTGAGGTATCGGTGGCCGACTTAGCCCCGTCCATTTTAGACGCCCGTAATCTCGACTGGTGATCTGTTACGAACTCTTTCAAGGGTGGCTGCTTCTAAGCCCACCTTCCAGTTGTCTTCGACTACGGACTATCTTCAAAGTAACACTTAGTCGGCACTTAGGGACCTTAACCCCAGGCAGGGTTCTTACCCTTTCGGACATCAGGCTTACCCCGATGCCCTCACTCCCGGCTTCTACGACGACGGTAAATTCGGAGTTTGACAGGAAACCGAGGGCTTTCGCCCCCAAAATCTCCAATCAGTGCTCTACCCTACCGTCAGCCTCCGCCGAGGCCTACCTACGAGTAGTTTCGGAAGGAACCAGCTATTTCCGGTCTCGATTGGTCTTTTGCCCCTATGCACAGGTCATCGGAGGGATTTGTAGCTCACCACCCGTACGGGCCTCCACCTCCCTTTCGAGAGGCTTCGCCCTGCCCACGCATAGATCGACCGGTTTCGGGTATCCAGCCAATGACTACAGGCGAGTTCACCTCGTTCCTCTTCCGAAGAATGCGAACGTGTTGGTTTCCCTATGGTTCCGCCCTCTTCAGGCTTAACCTCGCCATTGACCAGAACTCTCTGGCCCGTTTTTCGAAACGTACGATAAGACGTCGGTCCACTCCCGCTACGGAGCTTCATCCCTTTCACGCCTTATCAGTCTGTAACCACCTGATTTCAGGTTCTTTTCACCTCCCGTCAAGGGTACTTTTCAGCTTTCACTCACGATACTAGTTTGCTATCGGTCTCGGGACGTATTTAGAGTTGGAAGAATATGCCTCCCAGCTTCACGCGCGATATCCAACGCACGCTACTCAGGAGACCCCGAATCATCTTTCCTTCTATCTCCTACGGGTCTATCACCCTCTTCGGAACTCCATTCCAGGAGACTTCGGATTGGAAGGTTAAGATGTACCGGGGTCCTTACACCACATGTCCCTACCATTTCTGGAGGGATTCGGTTTGCTCTGCACCGCGTTCGATCGACTTTACTAACGGCATCTCGGTTGATTTCTCTTCCTTTCCCTACTAAGATGTTTCAATTCGGGAAGTTCCCTATCCTTACGGATTAGGTATGGGAAGTCCCATTAGGCAATCGTGGGATCAAAGGTTCCTTGCGCCTACCCCACGCGTATCGCCGCTTGGCACGACCTTCGTCGGCGCCCGAGCCGAGCCATCCACCAGGTGGCGGAGCGACTGCAGCAATGAATTTCGGACTGGTACACATCCAGGTCTGCGTATGATCGGTAATCATCGGCCACTTGAAAGGCCATATACCCTTCCCCGACAACCATATCTCATATCGCCGGGTGCATATTGTTCAATGCAGTATTGTAATACGGAACTGCGCATATTTAAAGATTGTTTATCCCGCGAACCGAGTTATCCTCGGTGGGGAGGCGAACTAATAGGGGACTTATATAAAAGCGTTTTGGAGCGGAATTTTTACGCGATTTTACCCAATCTAAATATAGTTGTATATAGTTTTGACTACCATGCCTGTAGAAGATTCGAGACTATCGGGATTCCATAAACTTTCCATGGAGGAAAGACTGGAGAGAGTGAAAGAATTGAGCGGACTGTCCGAAAGCGAAGTGAAGGCACTCCTTGAAAGAGGTCTGACAAACGAAGGTGCGGAGATGATGATAGAGAACGTCGTTGGAACCTTCGAACTGCCCATGGGTATCGCAGTCAACTTCAGGATCGATGACAAGGACTACCTAATACCTATGGTCACCGAGGAATCGTCGGTGGTGGCAGCCGCATCGTACTCTGCCAAACTTGCACGGACTACAGGAGGATTCTACACAAACTCAACGGATCCCGTGATGATCAGTCAGATACAGATAACCGGTATCACCTCGCCCTATCAGGCGAAGATGAAGATACTGGAGAAGAAGGAAGAACTGCTCAAGATGGCAGATGAGCAGGATCCGGTACTGGTCAAATTCGGAGGCGGTGCGAGGGATATGATATGCAGAGTGATGGACAGTAACTTCGGTCCGTACCTGATAGTGCACCTCCTGGTGGACTGCAGGGACGCCATGGGAGCCAACGCCGTCAACAGCATGGCCGAGGCACTGGCGCCGAAGTTGGAGGAGATAACCGGAGGTACGGTATATCTCAGGATACTCTCCAACCTGGCTGATCACCGTTTAGCACGCTGCAGGGTGAAGTACGATAAAGAGGAACTCGGTGAGGAGACCATAAAGGGTGTGCTCCAGGCCTACGAGTTCGCCCGGGTGGATCCATACAGGTGTGCTACACACAATAAAGGTATAATGAACGGCATCAGCGCAGTGGTGCTAGCCACAGGTAACGACACCAGGGCCGTCGAGGCGGGAGCGCATTCATACGCCACCGTCGGAGGTGGATACTCACCACTTACCAGATGGGAACGTGACTGGAATGGAGATCTAGTGGGTACCATCGAGATACCCATGGCCGTGGGTACCGTCGGAGGTGCCACCTCTATACACCCAGTTGCAAAAACCGCCATGAAGATACTCGATGTGGACTCCGCTCAGGAGTTGGCAGGGGTCATGGCCGCTGTTGGGCTGGCGCAGAACTTCGGAGCACTAAGAGCGCTTGCAACCGAGGGGATCCAGAGGGGACACATGAAACTTCATGCCAAGAACGTGGCAGTGGCGGCGGGTGCCTCCGGAGATCTTGTAGATACAATAGCCCAGAAGATGATAAAAGAAGGGAAGATTAGGGCCGATAGGGCCCTGGAGTTGTTAGAGGAGTTGTCAGATTAACCTTTGCCTGCTTTGTTCAGGTATTCTCGTTCGCGTTTTTTAGCTTCGGCTATTTTCTGCTCGTAATCCTGTATCTTCTGTTTATGTTTGGCGATCTTTTCCTGATACTTACCGATCTTCTTCTCCTCTTTTGCCGCCTTCATCTCGTATTTCGATTGATCCTTCAGATCTTTCGCTGCATCGGATTTCTTCTTAGCGGCATCTTTCATCTGCTTACTTTTTTCTGTCGCCCTACTCTTTTCAGCCATCATATTTCACCATGCTTATCATAAATATCAATGTATTTATATCTTATGGAACCTAGAACGGCGCTTCCAAGCCGGCGGCCGCGTAGATATCCCTATATCCCTTGCGTAGATCACCCGGTACTAACGTACCGTCCTCCACCATCTGCTCGACCGCACCTTCAAGGGAATCGAACCGATCCATGATACCACTCTTCAACCGATGATACAGAATGACCGATACGACATGGCTTCCGTCATCGTGCTCTGCCAAGTATTTCAAAGGTTCATCCAAGACTCCCATCTTCTCCGCCAGGTAAACGTGAGCACCTTCGGTAAGGTGCTCTTCCAGGAAGCGTAGCGGTGTGTTGTACGTGGTGCTTTGCGGTTGAGCCCTGAAGGCTTCCTGTAAAAGGTCGTCATCCCAGAGGTATTCTGCGATCTCCTCTATCCTGCTTCTGGAGAAAGGTGGATGTATGAGCTCGTGCAGGGCGATGGCCACCATGTTTTCGAATTTCCAGCGTGCATCTGCCAGGAATGATTGACCGCGGAGTTTGGTACCGAATGGAGCGGAGAACTGAGATACATAGAGGGTGACTTCGTCCATGGATAGATGGTATTCAGGTCCTAAAAGAGCGTTTATTTCGGCTACAACGTCGTACTCTTCTGCCGGTCCTTTGAACTCCTCTATCCTGCTCTTCAGCCTTGGCTCGCACTCCTCCTTCCAGTATCCATGAAATCCTTGTTCATGAACGTATCTTACCATGTTCGACAGCAGTGGTAGCAGCGGTTCCACGTTCGAATGCCAAACGTCTCCCGTCACCAGCTGTTCCTCCTCCACATAGTACCTTTTGAGCCGTTCTCTCTTCTCCGGTTGATCCATCAAAGAACACAAAACATCGATATCCGAACCATGGTGATCCACCATGTCGAAGACGCTTACCAGTATCACCCTGGGATCGAAGCCGGCTTGCTGCATCCCCTGGGCCAGCTCTACAAGATCCTGCCTAGCGTCTATCATATCTAAAAATGAGTCGTAACCCTCTTTATGCAACTCGATCAGATTTTCCGAGCGGGTGAACAGATTACAGAACCCAGCGAGGTCGTATTTATAAGAATATTTAAGCTTCCAATCACTCATTTCGGCGTGTATTCTCTGGCCTTTCGAAGGTATTCCTTCTCCTTCTGCTTGGCGTTCTTGATCTTCTCTTGATACTGGCGTATCTTATCCTGATACTTACCGATCTTCTGTTCTTCCTTGGCCGCCTTCTTCTCGTACTTGGCTTGCTTCTTTAGCATCGCCGCTCTGTCCGCCTTCTTGGAAGCGGCTTTCTTCATCTGCTTACCCTTGGCTATAGACCTGTTTTTTTCTGCCATCAAAACCACTGACTATCTATAAGCGAAGCTTCATTAATAGGTTTCGGTCAGGTATTACCGATACTTCCTACTCGAAGAACTGCTGCTACTACTACCGCCGTAGGATCTAGCTTTACTGAGATATTCCTTCTCCTTCTGCTTAGCCTGCTTTATCTTCTGCTGATAGTCCTTTATCTTCTGCTGGTATTTCCTGATCTTGTCCTGATACTTACCGACCTTTTGTTCCTGTTTAGCCGCCTTCTTCTCGTACTTCGCCTGTTTCTTCAGTGCCGCCGCCCTGTCCGCCTTCTTATCAGCGGCGCTCCTCATGCTCTTACTCTTCTGCTTCGCTCGGTTTTCTTTCGCCATGGTATCACATACTGTATATCACCGGAGATATAAGTGATTTATTGAAAAAAATGGAAAAAAGGGGGAAGGGGGTTTGGTCGGGCTGGGCCTGCGGTCAGGTGAC
>PUMO01000206.1 GCA_003551405.1 Mollicutes bacterium
AAAGTTCGTCGCAAGAATAAAGACCCAGTCCGCATTGGATACAACAAAGGCCGTGGCATCCTGAAAGACTTCATGCGCCGGTCTGAGTCCAAAAAGTTCCATATTGGAAATAAGTGCATACACACTCAATGCCAATATTAATAATGCGGCGGTAAATGATACAAACGGATTCAAATCGAATCCGAATTTTGTGAAGTTACGACTGTAAAGCGCAGTTTCCATGTTCTGCTGTAACTGTTTTTCCTGTTTTCGTTCCTTTTTAAGTTGTCGTTCTAACTTACCCAACGTAATCAAACTCCTTAAGACAGTCTTTTAGTTTAACGTTATTCATTGTACAAGGATTGACTATGAAAATTCAACCATTAATTTTTTTCATCCATATTTTGTTATGAATCGCACCGTCACTCGTTAAGGTTGAATGCACCAGTGCAAGATGGTCGACATTCAGCGTCGGTGGTAGGTTTAAATCATTTAAAAAGTCTTGGTAAAATGGCTTAGCGCGGCGCGCCAAAGTAATGTGAGGTGTGAATGGGTTTTTGGCGTGGTGAAATGAGACAGCCCGGCACTGCTGCGCAAGTTCACTTAGTTCTTTGGTCTCATTAATTTTTAACGATACGATGTCTTTGCGTTTTCCAAACATTTCCACCGTATCAGTAAACAATTGTGATGGTATTGTCATTTGATGACAGCGTTCTTTCAGGGTGTTTATTTGTGCATCGTCAATATCTGTGAAAAAGGCAAGTGTCATATGAAGCTGTTCAGTATCTGTGAATTTGGCGCGCATTCGTTTTGAAAGGGTCGTTTGTCTCTCACGAAGCTTATCAAGCGCATCATCTTTTAAATATAGTGCTATAAAAATTCGCATGGGTTGTCCTCCTCAATATAAAATAGACACCCAAGGAATTGAGTGTCTATTTACGGTGTTATTGAATGCTTTCAAGATACTCAATGAAATCCTGCACCGCTTCTTTTGTCAAATAGCGGCTTGGATCTTCATTGACATAATCTTCGTCTTCAAAGGTGTAGTTCACTTGAGCTGCTGTGGCTTCTATGTCGTCGTTGATGGTATAACGTACAATTTCAGAATCCAAAATAGTGTCTATTTCTTCGTCTTCAAGGGCAATAATATCTTGGAAATCAAATGATACTGCGGTGAAGTCTCCATCTTCCATAATCACTAGGGTGGCTTCAATCATCGCAATGGATTCATCTGTGCGGATCAAGTTGCTTACACCATAGCGATCGCTATCGTACTGTGCTTCATGGGGGATGTCAATATTATCGTTGTCCTTAATCATGCTGTCAATGGTGGTGTGGAGCACACCACTTTCCATAATGGATTCAAGATCATTGGTAGACAATTCAGAAATCATTTGTGGGTCGAGACCTGTTTCAAAGTCTTCGCTTTCGCTATAACCAAGGGTTGCAATACCGCTAATGAGTAAGCCTAGCTCATCTTTATCCATATAATCAGTTCCACCGACCGTTTGAATCATATCGGATTCATTATCGTAAGTTAGCGGCGGAATCTCAAGGCCTTGACCATCCATATCCATAAAGACATCACTCATCGTTGCATGGAGTATGCTTGATGCAAGGAGAATGTCAACCGCTTCACTGTCGTCCGCAAACTGTTCGAAGTTTACTGAATCGCTTTCTTCATCGAGCCCCAGTGTATATAAGGCATCGAATAATGCAATGATCTCATCCTTGCGAACATAGGAAACATCATCCCCATTTGATGTGGATGAAACATAAAGCGTGTTCCCTTCATAGGTTTCTTCAGGGAAAACAAGGAAATCAAAGTCTTCATCACTGTCCATTTCTTCAATCATTTTAGAAATGGTTGCATGCATCAATGCTGAATCAAGTAAGGTTTCGCTATGTTCATTAATGAGCGCAATATCAATGGCATCACCATCACCAAGTGCATCGCCAACTTCATTGAACGCATTGATCAGTGCAATAATTTCATCGGCCTCTAAATATTCATAACCATCTGATTCATATCTTATGGTGTTGCCGTCACTGTCTTCATGCGGTACCACAAACGTTTCATCACTTTCCAGGTCAATGATGACATCAGAGATGGTCGCATGCATAATCATCGACTCAAGCAGTTGTTCAACATCATCCTCTTCAAGTGCTTCAAGGATGGCAAGGAAACCATCACTATTTTCATCACTTAGTGCATCAAAATCTATAAGCATCGCAACGTCCATCAGCGCGCGCACTTCATCTTGAATAACATAATCAACATCTTCACCGCGGCTGACAGTTGAGGCAACAACCGTTTCAGGTACCAATAGTGCTTCTTCTTGACCCATATTATATAATGCGTGACCGAGTGTGGTTTCAATAATGCGTGAATCAAGTAAGGCATCAATTAAGGTTTCATCAAGATCTCCGAGCAGTTCTAAAGGATCATCCACATCTTCAAGTCGCAATAAATCTGGATGGTTGGTCAGTTCATTCAAGGCTTTCATGAGCTGTCTGAGTTCGCCTTCATCACTCAAGTCATCATCAGTATATGTATCACGCCATTCGATATCATCAGGAATCACAAGCATCTCAGCGCCTTCCATGCCATCATCCATGGTCATGAAATTGATAAGGGTTTCGCTAATAATCATCGAATCAAGCACCGCAACGAAGTCAAAATCACTTAATTTACCTAGCAGTACATCGATGTCTTCTTCACTCACATCACGTAAGGTGATGTCTGTGTCGAAGAAACTGCCTAACGTTTCACCAAGGGCAGCGTATTCTTTTTCCCAGTCCAAATCTTCTGGAAAAACAAAAACATTTTCGTCCGCCCCGTTTTCTTCATCCTCCATAAGGGCAACGCCCACAGGCGCAAGCAGCGTGAAAAACTCTGATTCACTCATTTGGTTAAAGACACTCCGAACACTTTCACCGTCCAGGGATGCATCGAGATGCGCATCTTCACCTTCATCAAAGAAACCGCCCTCCGACAGCATCATAATGGTTTCAGATCCAATGGATCCCATCGTTCTCAATTCTTCATCCCAAGCAATTGCATATAGTTCATCCCGTGTGATGGGCAGTTCAACATCATACTCTGTGCTTGCCACATCAATTCCTACAGGCATGACACTCACAATCAGTTCACTTGTTGAAAGTAACCGTACAATTTCATCGGCTGTCTCAGCTTCAATATCACTGAAGTCACCCGTTTCATAAAACTGGCTCGATATATAATGATCAGCCGCTGCACGTACAATGCTGACCTCATTTCTGAATGCAATGCGCCGGTCCTGATAATCCATGGAGAACACTAAATCAAATAAGTGCCAATGAACCGGTGTGCTGTGTTGTGAAAGGTCATCCGTAGTTTGCCAGTTTGAAAAAAGATTGACAATGGTATTGTCATAATATGCATCAACGTATTCACGGATTTCACTCAATTCATCCGATATGTCTTCGTTATTGGCAGTCTCATTTGAAAGCATGAGCAGTTCATTATTTTCTTCAGTGTCCAATCCTTCCGCCATCGCCAGTCCGTCATCAAGCAAGCTCATCATACCGCCAACGAAAACCAAAAAGATAAACACCGCAAGAACACCATTGGCCGCACCGAAAATCATGCCTGCAGTACGTCCTTTACCTTTTTCTTTAACAACATCTTTTTTGGTTCTGAAGAATATGATGCGAATAATGAAAAAGATAAGGTGATAAACGACTCTGAATAAGGTAAAATATAAAACCGCATAAATGATTTTTAAAACAAATAGCGCAACGGCTTCCCCAAATGCCATTAAAGGCTCATTATCCAAAACATTTTCTAAAGAATCACCAAGCAATGATTCCATGATGATTGGAAGCGCTGTTTCGAAACTTTGTGCGCTTTGAGTCGGTTCAACCGCTTCAACAAGCGGAGGGACAATAGGAAGGTTGGCACTATATAAAGCAGGCACAACCAGTGCAATGGTCGCAAAGAAGAAAACATAAAACGCAACTTTGACAACCAACCAATAAAGACTTGCTTTAAACCCACGTATAAATCCAACCAGTATACCGGATGCGATAATTAGTAAAAAGACAATGTTTAATAACATTGGCGCATTGCTTAAATCCATTTCAACCCTCTCCCACCTTTAAAGCGTATAAATATAGTTCTATTATACAACAATTTAAAAAATAACCATAAGAATTCTACTCTTACTTAGCAAATTCACTGTTGGGGTTGTCTCTGAAATAGGACTGATATAAAACCGTATTTGCGATATTTTCGCAGTGATCACCCATGCGCTCCACATTTGAAAGAATATCCACAAAAAGCGCATCGGAGTGTGTTGAGCCATGTGCACGGCGCACATAGCGTTTCCGGTTTTCACTCACGAGTATATCGATTTCTTCTTCTATCTCAATAACTTGTTTTGCGAGGGCTTTATCCTGGGTTTTGAGCGCATCGTTGGTAATAGACAATATTTGTTCAACTTTATCGTATAAATTCGCCAAATCAAGTCCGGCCTCTTCATCAAGTTCGGATTTCGATTCGTGGCGATGCTCAAAAAAGTCAAAAAGATTCTGACAATGATCCGCAATTCGCTCATAATCACGAATTGCATCAACATAGGAGGCTTGTTGGTGAGCCAATGTGTCATTCAAGTCATCCTGTGATATTTTTACGAGGTAGTCATGCGTCTTTTGATCAAGCGTGTCAATGGTCTCTTCAAGGGCTCGGCCCTTTTCCAGTAATTTTTTATCATTTTGAAATGAGTACTTAACACTCAGCTTAAACATTTGCAGTGTCAAATCGCCCATGGAAATAACCACTTTTTTGGCACTTTCAAGCGCAAGCGGTGGCGAATCATGGATTAAACGCTCCTGAAGGTTTTCAACCGTTGAGAGATCATCGACATCTTCACCCGGAATGACCCGTTTGGAAATGGCTACCAGCTGCTTAATGAAAAAGAACATGACAACTGTGTTAAACACGTTGAAAAATATGTGGGCGAGTGAAATGGTCATCGCCTGAGGCTCGCCCGCTAAAAAGATGCCTTCTAAAAATACAATGAACCGGGAATATGGATAAATAAGTGCTAAAAACAGTAAACTTCCGCCCGCATTGAAGATAATATGGACAACGGCTGTTCGTTTGGACGCAACACTGCCACCGATTGAAGCAATGAAAGCGGTAATGGTGGTTCCGATATTACTACCAAAAACAATGGCGACCGCACCAATAATGGGGATTGCACCGGTCCCGTATAAATTTTGCAATATACCGATGACTGCAGTTGAAGACTGAACAGCAAATGTCATAACCGCACCACCAAGGACACCAAGAATGGGCCAATCACTGATGGTCAAAAAGATTTGTTCAAACACTGGATACTCTACAAAGGTGCTGAGCGTATCGCCCATCATATCCAGTCCATAAAAAATCATCCCAAAACCCATAAGCGCGCCACCACTGCGCCGAAACCGTTTATTTGAGATGAAATACGCAAGCATGCTCCCAACACCAATCACCGGCAGAGCAATGGCTGATATATTAAGACCAATTAAAAAACTCGTGACAGTTGTTCCCA
>PUMO01000025.1 GCA_003551405.1 Mollicutes bacterium
GTGTTTGATGAAACAAACCCTGAGCATCATTTGCTTGCGCTTGGGGATTACTTTGACAGAGGCAGGGAAAATACAGCGGTGTATGAATATATCCACCGTCTGATGAAGCTGGGAAAAGCCCATGGCATTTTAGGCAATCATGATCTTTTCTTGCTTGAATTTTTAGAAGGGGACGATGAAAAAACGGTGTTTAATGCACACTTCAATGGCACTGATGTGACACTGGAAGACTTTTCTGGCATGCGTTATGATCAAGCGAATCATGATGCAATCCGGCGTGCAATTATGTCGCGTTATCCCGAACTTTATTCTTGGCTAAAACAGTTGCCGCTTTATATTGAGCATGAAGATTATGTTTTTACGCATGGTGGACTTGATGGCAGTGACCCTGACTGGCGCAACACCCCAAGAGAGACCTTTGTGTGGAATTATCAGTCTGGCTTGCCAGGGTTAAAGGGTAAGACCATTGTCGTGGGCCATGAACGCACGCCGCAGGTGCGGATGAAACGCGGCGTCAGTGGTCTTACACTGGATGACCCCGCCATGTCAGCGCCTTATTATGAAGATGGCGTCATTTATATCGATCCGTTTGTTGAACAGACCAAACGGATGAATGTACTTACCTTAACATTGAAATCGTTATAAAAAATCACGTCAGCGGCTCATTCCGTTGACGTGATTTTAATAATGGTCTGGTTGCGTCCTTTAGCTTTGGCTTCATACAGAGCTTGGTCGACAAGACGGTAAGAAACGGAAAAGTTATCATCGTCCTGGATGGTTAAGGGCGCCGCCCCGATACTGACAGTGAGTTTGGTAGGGGTACTTTCTTTTAAGAATACATGGTCTTCAATTTTTTGGTTCAACCGCTTTGCGACAATTTCTGCGCCGGCAATATCGGTATGGGAAAGCAAAATCATGAATTCTTCACCGCCCCAGCGTGCGAGTGTATCTGATTCGCGGATGTCTTTTTTAAGGAGTGCGGAGAGTTCAATCAATATTCTATCGCCGTTGTCGTGGCCCAGGGAGTCATTGATGGTTTTGAAATGGTCAATATCAATCATTAATAGTGATGCGGTCGTTTCATACCGTCTTGCGATGGCACGTTCATACATCAGCTGTTTTTCAAAGAAACGACGATTCGGTAGATTGGTGAGCGGATCAAGGGTTGCTAGGGTTTCAAGTCGTTTATTTTTCTGTTTTAGTTCAAGGGTCCGAAATAAATCATCATATTTAAGACGGTAAAAACGGTCACTCACGAACATGACACCCACAAATGCGGCGGTCGCATTGATGATGTGAGTCGTTAATATATCGGGTGAGTGTTGAAAAGCAAAAACACCAATGATAAATAAAGCAAAAGGGACGCCATATATATAATACTGGTGATGCGGTTTGATATGAATCATGAGCCCAAATACTAACAGTTTCGCAGTAAAAAGTGTGATGTGGCCAACGGTGACTTGTTCAAGTGTCGCAATCACTGCACTGATCATCATGATTAAAAACACACTGATCAAGGGCATATGTTGAGCGCGCTTACTTCCTTCACCGCGGTTTTTTAAAATGATATAAAAATAAATCGCGAAGCCAATGGCTGTGAACGATAGCACCATGTGAAGCAAATAGTTCACTAGCGTAAGTTCATATAAATCACCATCCGCGGTTTGCAGGCGAATGCGCTCTACATACAATAAAAAGACCGCTTGAACCATAAACAGCCCTAAAAGAATGCCAATCATGCGTTTGGCGTTCAGGCGGGTTAGGAGTTTTAGGACAATGCTATGTTTATCACGTCTCACAGGCAACACCTCGCGTTCATTATAGCATAATAAAAAGACATTGGCGTGCCAATGTCTAGTTTAGGTAATCTTTCCATGTCTTATTCATAAAATCATCATCGTCGTCATCGTCATCATCAACGACTTCGATGTCATCAAGGCTTGCGGGGTCAATGTAGGTTTGTTCGTAAGGGTCGTTGAACATGCGATTGCGCCGTGACTGATAGGGTCTATTAATGGGGATGATGACCGCAAGCAAATACCCGCTGATTAATCCCCCAATATGTCCGGGAATGGATATGTTGGCGCCTAAAAAGGTAAATACCACGTTGATGATCACAAAGGTTTTGATGGCTGAGATGTCACTTGGGTCAAGCCAGCGTGAACGGTGAATGGTAATCCATAGCAGTGCACCAAGCACTGCAAAGACGGCGCCAGATGCGCCAATTGTCGGCACAAAGTTTTCAAATAAAATGTCCCAGCCTACAACGGTGAAAGACGCAAGAATCCCGCCACCCAAAAAGAAGAGGATGTAACGCCACGTGCCTACCATGCGTTCAAGTGCACCGCCCACAACGTAGATGCCAAAAAATGTATTGAAAAGATAGTGCGTAAGATTACCATGGAGTAACATCACACTGATGACGCGCCACCATTCGCCGTGTTCAATCACTAAATGCCCTTGAAGGGAACCAATGCTTCTAAGGGCATTCCCTGTCAGTGTATCCGCAATATAGGTACTGGTGATGAGGATGATAAGAATAAAGCTTACCGGGTTGGATTTTGAAAACTGAATGCCGGTGGGGCGTGTGAAAACGGACATGCTATTCCCCCTTGCCTTCAAACATCATCAAGGGCACAATGACTTCATCATTGGTTAACCCTGCATGATGGCCCTGTTTAGTTTTTTCGTCTGTCAGTTTGAAGAAATATTTGTCCTTGGCCACCGCAATAAAGTCGCCGAGACAGTGATCGACGAGGTAGTGTTTCTCACCATTACCAAGAAGCTTTTTCGTTAAGAATTCCTGCTTGGTATAAAGGTCAAAATAGTCTCCGAAATGTTCGGTGAAAAACTGAATGAAATATTCGCGCATGTCATCTTTGATAAAGAAATTGGTCATGCGTGAATCATTGGCAGGCAAATGTTCAAATGTCGCCGTAATGTCATGGTAATCAAACAAAGGAATCGGTGTCACATCACTGAGACCGTGGTCAGCTGTCACAATGATCAAGGTATTGGGTTTAATACGTTTTTTAAGGGCTTTGAGTGAATCATTCAATGATTTAATGGTGGATTTGACATTGTCATGAATAATGCCGTAATCATGCTCTGTTGAATCGGGTTCAACGCTATAAAGATAGGTGAATGTTTGAGGGTGCGACTGTTGGAAGGCTTCCATTTGTTTAAGCGCATCCTCAAATGATTCATAGCCGTTTTTCGCGTCCACGAGGCTTGGGAATATATCTTTAGCCTTAAGCGCGCCGAGCGCATTGATTTTGTCTATAATGGTTTCGCGAGCGAAATGTTTTTCAAAAAACCCCTCTGGAATGGGCTTATCAGGCGTATAGTAATCCTTGTTTTTTAAAATGGTATAGTGAATGTCTTCATCCTTGAAATACTGAAACCAGCCCAGATACCCTGACTCATAAGGGGTGAGGCCAGTCCTGATTGCGGTTGTGGCGGCCGCGGTGGTTGTTGGGAATACGCTCGTAATTTCACTGACTTTTGTGTCTGTGAAAAAGGCGGTTTCACCAGGGTGTAATTTAAGTAAATTGTTGCCCAGACCATCAAGTAAAATCAGTGCGATATGATCATAATTATTCGTTAATGTATCATCCACTTCCTTAAGTGTAGGATGCCAGGTGTTGAGCCCATAATGGTTAAAAAGGGAATGGGTAAGGTTGACGATGGAGCGTTTATAATCAATTTTCATAGACGACGCCTTCTTTCTGCATGATTAAGTATAGTGTAAAGGAGCAAGCGGATAATTTCAAGCAAACCAATCAAATAAAAAGGCACCCCGCAGGATGCCGTTTATTAGTCAATCAGTTCATCGATGACGTCTTCAGTTTCTTCAGCGGCCACTTGCATGGTGTCGTTAATGACCCCACCAAAAGGCATGGCGAACAAGGAAGAATTCATGCGTGAGATGTATGTGTTGCCATCACTCTTTTCATACACGCTGACGCGGCATGGCATGAGTGGTGAGACAATGCGTTCATCATCTAATTCTAAGATGTTTGCGGAATACTCACTGGAACAAAGCTCATAGATCTTAATTTGATCCACGTCATGACCGTGCCCATCCAGTATTTCTTGCATGTCATGAATTTCAAGCACGCTCCATCCAGCGTTGTCGAGTTCTTCATCAAACCGTTCAACGGTTTCATCAAAATCATAGTTCGACTCATCTTCCATCATCATTAAACTTGGTGCAGCCAACCAGAATATCCCGAGTGTCAAAATAACCCCGAGTACAAGGCCGCCAAGCCCAAATATCAGTTTTTTACCCATCGTGTAACAACTCCTTAATTATTTATAATGCTTCTAAATAATATCATGGATGACGATGGGTTTCTGTGACGGATGTCACACTATTGAAGGGGATTTAATAATTTAATCTTTCCGCGTTTGAGTTCAACCGTGCCCGCATGTTCCAAAGCCTTGAGATGGCGCGACACGGCTTCACGCGTCGCCCCGATTTCTCTTGCGATGTCTTCATGGGTTGTATAGATGATGCGGTGCATGCCGCCTTGGCTCAATTTTTCCAGCTGCATGCGGATGCGCGCTTTAACAGGCGCAAAACTCATGGCTTCATAATGAAACATCATCGTGTCCATGATGCCAAGAACATTATTCATCATGAAGCGTACAAATGCGGGTTCCTTAAAAAGAACCGTCATCACACTGCTTGGGGGCAGTGTGATGAGTGTGGTTTGAGACTTGGTGATCGCATGCGCATGATACGGTTCATCACGCAGTAAACAAGCAATGTTTTTGGGACAAAGCTTGGTGGCTTCAATATCGTAAAGACTGACAGTCTTTCCATCTTGTGTCGTTCGGTAGACACGGATCAACCCAGCTGTCACAATGAAAAAATCCTGACAGATTTCAGGATGGTTTTCGCTAATACGTGTGTTCACTTCAAAGGTATGGGTTTGGTGCGTCCTTAAAATATGGTTCTTTGCTTCATCACTCAGGTCATTATAAAACGGCAGCGCCTTGACATTTTTCATCCGCTTCACCCCTTTACAATACAGTAGCACGCCCATTTGCAAGTGTCAACGCGTGTGGTATAATCACTAACGAGAGGAGTGTTGAGCATGGAAAACTTTACCTATAATTTACCGACACGCATTGTATTTGGAAAAAATCAAATCGACGCACTATCCCGCGAACTCAAACAAGAAAACGTCCAGACGATGTTGCTTGTATATGGCAAGCAAAGCATTTTTAATCTCGGTATTTATGACCGTGTGATGGAGACCGCCCACGCACTTGGCATCACCGTTTATGAAGAAGGCGGAGTGCGCGCCAATCCAGAACTTAAAAGTGTCCTGAGCGGACGCCAAACCACCCGTGAAAAGCACGTTGATTTTATTTTGGCTGTAGGCGGCGGGTCGGTCATCGATGCGGCCAAATCAATTGCCTACGCGCATTTTAAGGATGACGAAAAGGATGTATGGGGCGCATACCGCGGAAACGCGACCATTGACAAGGCGCTCCCGATTGGCACCATCTTAACGCTCGCTGCGACGGGCAGTGAA
>PUMO01000019.1 GCA_003551405.1 Mollicutes bacterium
CACCACCATCTTTGAAGGTCATGTTGTATTGCACACCATCACGGGTGACGGTGACATCCAAATATTCACTGAGCGCATTGACAACACTGGCGCCCACGCCATGCAGACCGCCTGAAACCTTGTATCCACCCGCTTGACCAAATTTACCCCCAGCGTGCAGCTTAGTATAAATGATCTCAAGCGTGTTTTTACCGCTTTGATGGTCCCCGATGGGAACCCCGCGGCCAAAATCTTCTACGATAACGGAATTGTCTTCACGAATCGTTACAATAATTTCTTCACCGTATCCGGCAAGTGCTTCATCAATCGCATTGTCCACAATCTCCCATACCAAATGATGTAGGCCACGGGCATCGGTGGAACCGATGTACATCCCCGGTCGTTTGCGGACGGCATCCAATTCTTCTAAGACTTGGATGGATTCGGCTGTGTATGATTTGTCAGGCATATTATCACGTCCTTCGTTTAACTCACTAGCTCATTATATCAAAATAAATGCGTCATTGGTAGTGTATTTTTGATTTTACCTATGGTATAATCAACACACAAAATCCCCATATAAAGGTGATATTATGGATTGGACCATCCCTATTCTCTTACTAATAATCTCATATTTGATAGGCTCCATGCCAATGGGACTCATCACTGGAAAAATTGTCAAAAATGTTGATATCCGCGATTATGGATCAGGCAATACCGGCACGACCAACACCATGCGGGTGCTTGGGCGTCCATGGGGGGTATTTGTATTTTTCCTTGATGCGCTCAAGGGTGGGTTCATCATTTTATTATTCCGTATTGGACTTTTTGATGCCGCAAGTTTCCCTGCACTTTTTCATCCATTACTCTTTGGTATTGTGGCGGCCATTGGTCACATCTTTCCACTATTTCTTAGATTCAAGGGCGGTAAAGCGGTCGCAACCGGAGTGGGCATCTTCTTGGTTTATGCCCCACTGGTCGGCATAATTGGTTTGTTCTTCTACTTTCTTGCCCTTAAGCTGACGCGTTATGTCAGTGTGGGGTCTTGTACTGGAGCCATCATGGTGTTAATCACTACATTTGTGATTTACTTTACCGGCACCACGTCTGAAAATGTATGGGTGTATCTGTTTGGACCCGGAAATGATCTATGGATGCCGATGATTACCCTAGTTGGTAATATTCTCATCTTTTACCGTCACCGCGGGAACTTCATACGCATTAAAAACGGCAATGAACCAAAGTCAAACTTCATGCAAAAAGATAAAATCGACCAACCGCTAAACAAGCGCTCCTAAATCAAAGCCGCATGCCGGGATGCGGCTTTTTAAAGAAAAAAACTTCATAAAAATGAAGTTTTATTTTTGTTGATTCATTGAGTTCAATACTTGACGCACTTGTTTTTCAGAGGGTTTTCTCCCCATTTGCGTCATCATTGCACGCACCATTTTTTCGTTGATGGGCGGATTTTTTTCCAAATAACGCTTGAAATATTTCTGGGAAATGAAAAAGCCCAATAAAGCGCCGACAATCAATGCGAGCACAATTAGTAAAATGCTTAGCCATGTAGCCATAATGTAACCTCCTTATCACATGCATATTATAGTCAAACCGCGCATAAAATACAAGTGCGACAACGATAAAATTTCTTGTAAACCATCTTGAATTTGTATGACAAATCGTATACAATAAAACTGATTTTATAAACAAGGAGGATCTTTATGGCCAGACGAATTACCGAAGAGTGCATCGCGTGTGGCGCGTGTGCTGAGGAATGTCCAGTGGACTGCATCGAAGAAGGCGAGCCCTTTGTTATTGATGAAGATGCCTGCATCGATTGCGGCGCATGCGAAGAGGTATGCCCTGTAGATGCAATCTTTGAAGTGTAAAAAGAGGATGCGTCCTCTTTTTTTATTGCACGGGTTTTTGTATAATTCTTATAAATAGCACAATTTCGCGCTTGATTGGCTTTACTTTGCAATGCATATCATTTAAAATGACATTAAATCAAGGTAAGGAGGAATGACGCTATGCCAAGAAGAATTACCGAAGAGTGTATCTCAAGCGGATCTTGCGTGCCTGAGTGCCCAGTAGACTGCATCGAAGAAGGCGAAGAGATTTATGTCATCGATGAAGATGTATGTATCGACTGCGGTGCGTGTGAAGTTGTTTGTCCAGTTGACGCAATTATTGAAGTTTAATTAGAAATAAAATGCAGGCGGCCCTTAGGGTCGCTTTTTTCTTGAAAAAAACACCGCTAAAGAGCGGTGTTATACTGTTTTAAAAGGGTCTTGATTAATCGTACTTTCATGAATGGGCACATCGATGCCCGCCTCACGCAAGCCTTCTTTTATTGCGGGGATAAAATGTTTTTCAGCATAATGTCCAACATCAAGGACACTGAGTCCCATTTGAAGCATATCATGTGCCTGATGATAGGAAATATCACCCGTCACATATAGATCAGCGCCTTTAAATTTGGCCATCGCCATGTGATGTGAACCACTACCACCACTGATCGCAAGGGTTTTAACTTTTTTATCAAGACTGCGGTTTGTGATGAGGCGCGCCGCATTTAAATTGAGCTTTGTCTTTATATCTTCGATGGTTGCTTCAAGGGTCTTGGGCCCATACGCGCCAATGCGTCCGATGCCGTGCGTCTCGTCCGTATATTCAAGTACCTTGATATCTTCCATACCGAGTTTGCTTGCAAGCATGTCATTCATGCCGCCGTGGGCAATGTCATAATTGGTATGGGCCACATAAACCGCAATATCATGTTTTAAAAGCATCTCAATCACTTTGCCTTTATATTGATCGGTCAGGATATGATTGAGCGGTTTAAATAAAAGGGGGTGATGGGCAATGATGACATTCGCCCCTTGTTCAATCGCTTCTTTCACAGCGTCTTTAGTGACATCAAGCGTCACATAGATACCTCTTAACGTCTGATTGAATGTGCCGATTTGCAATCCGACATTATCCCATTCATATGCGAGGTCTTTGGGAAAGGCTGTTTCCATGTAGTGTTTAACGGCGCTTCCATTCATTAAAAACCGACTCCAATAAACGTTTTTTCTCTTCTAAGGGGACGCGAGCGTCCTTCGAAGGGATTTTTTCAAGTAAACCTTCTAAAAAGGTGTGTTCCGCTTCCAAATGGTCCATATAAAATTGAGGGGGATTTTCCCTTAAAAATGGACCGATGTATAAATCGATGTCATCAAGTGTTTGATGCCCTTTTTCCATGACAATAATCGGATAAATTTCGCCGCGCTCTTCAATGATGTCTTCCTTAACAATGGCAAGCGGGCGCTTTTTAGTAAGCGAGCGAACCACCTGCGCATGCGCGTTAGGCTGCAGAATAAAGCGCTTGACATTTTTAAAGTCACTGTTTAACAAAATGTCATGAATGGTTTTCCCGCCAAGCCCGGCGATGGACACGCAGTCAGCGTCATGCTTGAGCGCCTCCGTTCCACTCGCTTTTATGGCAGTCACTTTTTCATTAAGAGCGGCCGCGTTGATATTGGCCGCTGCACTGTCAATGGGGCCTTGTTTATTGTCTATGGCGTACGCATGAGTGACTTTACCCGCCTTAATGGCTTCAATGGGCAAATACGCATGATCACTACCAATATCATAAAGGGTATGGCACTCGTGCATGCATGCAAGACAGGCGCTTAAACGTTTGTTAAGCATTAGCGTCCACTCATGAAATCCTTGAGTTTTTTACTGCGGGATGGATGACGCAGTTTACGCAGGGCCTTCGCTTCAATTTGACGAATCCTTTCACGGGTTACCCCGAATTCACGCCCCACCTCTTCAAGGGTGCGTGTGCGCCCATCAAGCAGACCAAACCGCATCCTTAGAACCTTTTCTTCACGGTCGGTCAAGGTTTCGAGCACCTCATCAAGTTCACGCTTCAACATTTCACTTGAGGTGAATTCCATGGGTGTGGGGGTATCGTGATCGGGAATGAAATCACCGAGTGATGAATCCTCTTCTTCACCCACGGGACTTTCAAGACTGATCGGTTCTTGGGCCACTTTTTGAATAATCTGAACTTTTTCAACACTGATATTCATGCGCTTAGCCACTTCCTCAGGAAGGGGTTCACGCTTCAGTTCTTGAATAAGCTGGCGCTGGGTACGGACAAGTTTATTGATGGTTTCAACCATGTGGACTGGAATTCTGATCGTACGTGCTTGGTCCGCGATGGCACGGGTAATGGCCTGGCGAATCCACCATGTGGCGTACGTTGAAAATTTAAATCCTTTTTTATGGTCAAACTTGGAGACCGCCTTAATGAGGCCCATGTTTCCTTCCTGAATTAAATCAAGAAATTGCATGCCCCGTCCAACGTAGCGTTTGGCGATGCTGACCACTAGTCGCAAGTTGGCCTCAACCAACTTGTTTTTGGCCAGTTCGCCTTTGTACATCAAGTTTTCCACTTCATGGGTGAAGGCCTCACTAATCGGCTGGCCTTCTTCTTTCATGGTGTCATATTGATCCTTAATGGTTTTCGCGTTGTAAATGTCTTTGGCCAGTTCGAGTTCGTGATCTGGGTCAAGCAGTTCCACGCGGCCAATTTCCTTAAGATACATTCTAACCGGGTCATCGACTTTAATGGAATTGATGCTTTCAAACGACTTGTCTTCAAGCAACTCCTTTTCAATGTCTTTGGCAAAGTCGAGATTGAGCTTGATGGCCTCTTCGACTTTTTCATCATCATCCTCATCAGGAAGTGATGCACTGGCTGGGAGCTTGTAGTTGACCATGTCTTCTTGGCTGACCACGTCGATATCCGCCTTTTCAAGCACCGCCACGATGTCATCGAATGCATCGGAATCGCTTTTTATGTACGCTTCGATGTCCTTAAGTTCC
This sequence comes from Mollicutes bacterium, assembly GCA_003551405.1. Taxonomy (GTDB): domain Bacteria; phylum Bacillota_I; class Bacilli_A; order Izemoplasmatales; family Izemoplasmataceae; genus B1SED10-225. The sequence goes on from PUMO01000019.1 coordinate 4,861, forward strand.
AAATACCCTTTTTTCTTGTAGAGTTCAGTAAGTTCTTGAATAATTTTTTCTTTTTCCATGATTGGCCTCCTTGATCATCGCATCGATTTTTTTCCTGAGTCGGATTTTTTCTTCGATGCTCTTTGTACTTTTTAACTGCTTGCGCAACGATTCAATGCGGTGCCGGCGTGTGTATTCACGCATCACACCAAGCAAATCTTCGAATTCTGAATCGTTGAATGGATAGGTGGGCATGTCAATGTATTTGTCAAAAAACTGTTGTTGGTCATGGGTCAAACGTTCATAAAACAGTGCGGGCACGATGCAGCTTTGGCGGTTGAAATCATAATACTCAAAGATTTCAAACTGGATGTCGCGTGCCTGTTTATCGATGTATGTGACATCGTCAAACTCACGCCTGAAGCGCCGTGCATAAACCTCATCGTGTAAAAAGTAATGGATAAAGGCACGCTCGGCCCGTTTGAATTTATCGGTAACCTCAATACGTTCAATTTTTTTATATGTGGGCACGCTTGAAGGCTTAATGGCTTTAAAATCAAGCGCGAGCGTTTCAACGGGCACATTCAAATCATTGCTCATCATGTTCAAAAAGTAGTTTTGTTGGACATTGCTTAAGGTGTCAATGGTCTTAAACACTTGCTTTTTGAACCATTCGATATCGGTTAGTTTACCGGGG
>PUMO01000082.1 GCA_003551405.1 Mollicutes bacterium
GTGCGCAGCATTGATTTGAATCATGGCGCCGAGCGCCTTGACATTATGCCATGTCGCCAGGGTCACCTTGTGATAACGTTCTGCATGCGCAACGACGACTTTTACCCCTTTGAGGCTTAGTGCATACACCGTTTCTTCGATGTCGACGCGTTCCGTACCAAAATCAATGAGAACATACTCGGTCTCATTGAGGGAGATGCCAGCGTTAAGATTCGCAAATATATCACGCGATGCATCAATCTCACACCCCAGGCTCAGGGTGATCGCTGAATTGTGTTGTTTGAGTGCATCTTGCAGGATGGCTTGTTGTTTACGTGCCTTTTGTTCATCAAAAGTATAACCACGCCGTGGCCCATGATGCGGCGTTAATACGATGGTATCAACCCCGTTTTTTTCAAGGGCTTGCACCATAGAAAGACTCTCTTCAAGCGTCTTGGCACCATCATCCATATCCCACAAGATGTGCGTATGTAAATCAATCATTGCCACTTCCCCTTATCTTTGTGAGATTATACCACAATTATCATGAAAATAACATAAAAAAATACCATCTTCAAAAGGGACACGCCCAAACAAAAATAAAAAGATATCGCCTGCCACATAGGCGCAATATCTTTTTGTCTTAGTTTTTGTGTAAAATGATTTCTATCTTACTGCTAAAAGGGTGAGTGGCAACGTAGGTTGCGAGCGTTCCTGCTTCAACGACGTCTTCATCCCACGCGTTTTTGATAGTGAGCGTATAACTATCAAGTATGATGGATGCTGCGCCGTGTGCATCTCTGTTCATTTCCACCTCAGGCATGCGTAATGTCTGATTGAGAACGAGTGTTTCACGGAACGCATTGTTCAAATCCGCCTCAGTGTCAAATTGAACAATATCCAAAGGCGGCCCTTTTATGACATTTTCAAGCGTACCATCATGAATTTCAATGACTTGGTCACTATATAAGCTTTCCGCCATTGAATAGTCAGTCCCCTTAACATAGACATAATCTCCGGGGGTCACATGAGTGGGTTCATTGATTGCTACTTTGGCGTAGTGTCCATCTGCCGCCATGAAAAGGTTGTTACCGTGAACAGCCTGAATGTTGCCGTGCACACGCACAAGGTTTCCACTCCTTGTGTAATCAAGGGCTTCCATTGCAGTCGAAGTTTCATGGTGCACTTTATATGTGGTTTGCGTTTTAACTGGCCCAGTTAGCTCACCCCAGTGCCAGTACCCATCACTATTCACTTCAGGCACAACAGGCATATCACCATCACTGACCATTTGATGGTCTAAAAGGACGTCCTCTGCATCGGTGAATATTACTGAATGCGTGTCATCTGTGGACGCTGCCGGTAACCAAAGGTGTTCGCTTTCTCCGTTACTGAGTGTAATGACCAGTGCACCATTCTCAACTTCCATGGATGCAATGCTCACGCCGTCAATTCCATCACGTCCATCATTTCCGTCTTTACCAGATGCGCCATCCGTGCCGTCTTGTCCGTCCGCACCCGACGGCCCAATCAAAGAAAACGCACTAGTAGTAGTGGTTCCGTCACTGTATTCAACTGTCAAATACCCAGCATCATCCACATCCACTGAAGTAATACCGATGCCATCCTCCCCTGAAGCGCCATCCGCACCATCCTGACCATTAGTGCCTTCTTCACCCTTAATCACACCAAGGTTCACCACGGTATCGTCGCTATAATGGATGATGAGTTCACCTTCTTCAGTAACTTCGCTTGAAACAATACTGCGCCCATCCACACCGGCATCGCCTTGTTCGCCCTTAAGTATGTCTAGATCAATGAGTGGACGCCAGGAGCCGCCTTGGTTCATCATGACTTGATTTTCCACAATCTCAATTTCCGGGTGAATATCAGCGCTTGAGAGTAGCGCTTCAGCGCACAGTAACTGGATGGTAACGGGCGGGTAGCCGTTGGTGAGCTTTAGCGTATGAAGCCCGGGTGCATCAGGCACATCCCCCTTTAACATGGACGCCTCAAGCGGCGCCGGTCCATCCGCCGTTGGCACTGTGACGTCTTCAAGCGCAAAAGTTTGCATAAAAAAGACTTGTTCATGCCCACTTCTTTCAGTCTCACACGCTGAAAGAAGGAAAATAAGCATAAACAAGCCAAACCCTACGTGTTTTTTCATGTGTTGTCCTCCGTTAGTTTAATGGTCGTACCCTTAAACTCTAACAAGATGGTAGCGGTTTTACAACACCGTTTATATAATTAGTCCGAAAATCCATCCAAAACGTCAATGGAGGGAATACCCCGTACGGTGAATGCATCGTTTGTTTCATGGAAATAATCAAATCTTTTACGTGCCCAATCAAAGAGCGTTTGTTCGCTTTTTTTAATATTGTCACCTGAAGCGAGTGAGTTATAGGGGCTATGAAAGCCATAAGCGTTTCTCGCAACGGTGCAGGTGCCCGAGGGATCAATATCATAAGAAGCTTGGACGCGGCGTGATGGGCGTTACTCTTTAAAATATGGTGTGCCTGGGCACCAGAAACATCACTTCTCACAATGGTATGATCAAAGGGGAAACATCATAAAGCCGTGCAGGGCTACGCGTAAAGCTGATCGCGCGTTCCACCGCTATTATGGACGCCAAAATCTGCGCCGAACGCTTCACGCATGCGTTCACTCATCCACTGCGTAAGTGCGCCTTGATCATAAGATGCGTCACTTAAGCGTGATTGCTCATAATAATGCGACATGGATGCGCGTCTTTCTTGAATCAAATCCGCAATGTCGCTGCTTCATGGTGAAACCCAGCGTCATCATGACGGTTAAGATTATCCATGATGCGGGTGGTGGTATTGCCATAATCGGCGTTACTTAAAAGCGTGCCCTGAAACGTGTCGCCACCACCAAGACTCAAGGTATTGTCAAATTGTTTGATGTTTCATCCTGTAAATAATGCCCAATGGCGGCCATCCTCATTGACGCATCACGGGCCTTAAGGCCACCGTGCAAGTTACTTATGTAGTAAACATTGAACGCCTCAACATTTTCTACTTCTGTGCATGCTTGTAAAAGCCAAGCATAAAAACCAACATGAGGATGAGCAGTTTCATCAGCGTACCTTCTTGGCACCCGTAACTTTTTGGGCCTGTTTTTTAATATCAACGGGGTTGAGCATGGTATCAAGCACGACCATGAGCGCGTTCACCATGTGGGATTGTTCCATGGACGCAATGTTTTTACCGATTGCCTGCTTGGGTAGCGGCGGCACATGCATGAATCCGACGTCTGCCGACTTATGCATGGCTTTGACGTAGTGCAAGGTTTTATAAAATAGATTGTTGCATACAAAGCCGCCCGCCGTATTGGAAACAGTGGCGGGCACGCCTTTTTCTTTTAAGCGGTCCATGAGACGCGCCAACGGCAAGGTGGTAAATAAGCCATCGGGGCCGTAAGGTTCAATCAGTTCATACTGCTTTTGATTGCCCAGGTTATCAGCCATGTCCGCGTGATTGACATTGAGCGCAACACGCTCAATGCTGATGCGTGGGCGTCCCAGGGCAAGCCCAAGCTGAATGATGAGTTTGGGCTGGTGTTCTTCAATCAGTGGTAAGAGTCTGTCAAACGCAAAGTTATACACCACCGGCAAGGTGACTTTGACAATGCGGGTGTTATAAAGCATGTCGGGGATATGTTCAATCACAGCTTCGGTGGGATTGATGCTTTCCTCACCAAAGGGTTCAAATGCGGTGATGATGGCAGTTTCCATAAACGCGACCTCCTTGTTAATTAGTTTATTGTACCAAAGACAACCGTGGAAAAAAAGACGCACGGAAAAAAGCCCTTACATTTTTAGGCGGGGGTGTTATAATAATAACGATAATGAAAGGATGCGTGTTATGAAAAAAACAGCGTTGATGATAAGTTTGTTCATACTAAGTATGACGCTTTATGCGTGCGGTGAAGAGAGTGAAACACCCATTACGGATGATCTAAGCATGCCGGCGGTGGATGGTCAGTCTTTTTTAGAAGACGGCATTGGTGAAGCTGAGTTATTTGAATGCCGTGATGGGGATACGGCGGACTTTGAAGCGGATGGTGAGATCTTCAGAGTACGCTTTTTAGCGCTTGATACGCCTGAGAGCGGTCATATCTATGAACCGTGGGGACTGCCTGCGTCGAATAAAGCCTGTGACATCATGGAGAACGCAGATGAGATTGTGCTTGAATATGATGAAGGGGCAGGGGGGCGCCGCGGAAACTATGGACGTTACTTGGCGTTCATCTGGGTTGATGGACGAAATTTAAATCTTGAACTGATTGAACGCGGGTATTCTTACGCACAAGGATTTGGATCATTTGATTACGCCAGTGAGCTGATCAGTGCGGAAAATGCGGCGCGTGAAGCATCACTTGGGCTTCATGGCACCGAAAATGACCCAACCTATCCTTACGGCGCGAGCAGTGTGGATAAAGACATTGGCACCATCATAGATGGCGGGGATGACAATTATTTACACCGTTTCAATGTTGAAGGCATTGTTAAAGCCAATATCGATGGCCACAGCTACATTGAAGACCCTGAAAGTGGGCGGGGCATCTTTGTGTTTGCCCATTATGATACGCTTGATAACCGGATGCGCGCAGGGAACCATGTGCGCATTGAAGATGTGCAGTACTATCAAAACGGTAAACCTTACCAAAGTCACTTTTTAACCGACTTTGACCGCAGTAATGTGACTGTCCTTGAAGAAGACGCAGGACTAACGCATGAAACCATGGCTGTAAGCGACATAGACAGTATCGACCATGGTAAAGTGCGCACGTTTGAAAATCTTACCATTACTGAATTTGACGCGAATGAAATGACGCTTTATGCGACCGATGAAGACGGTGAAAGTATTGCCGTGCATCAGCTCGGTGTGGATTATATGGATGATGGACTCTTTTCAAGACGTTCTCGCATAGAAGCATGGGAAAGTGTCACAGAGCGTACACTTGAAGTGGGCGACACCTTCAGTGGCACATTTGCGATTAGTAATCGCCGTGCGCACGGCACAACACTTATCATGCTCGGTGATGAACACTTCACATTGCATGATTAAGCGCACGTGTTTTACAAACACACCACGGTTATGTATAATAAATGCGATGCATTGAGGGGGGTGTGACATGCAACCACATGACGATGTCGAGGCGGTCATTCGCCAACACTCAAAAACCTTTTATAAAGCATTTAGTAAACTCCCAGAACAAAAAAGACGCGCGGTCTTTTCCATTTACGCTGTATGCCGGAAAATTGACGATGCCATTGATGTGGAAAACGATTTTGACCAACTCAACCGTTTGAAGGAAAACATCAAAGATACGTTTGAAGGACGTGTCCCCAATCAACCCCTATTTAAAGCGTTTCACGAAACCATTACACGCTTTCCCGCTTCAGTTGCGCCTTACATGGAACTGATTGATGGCATGCGTGACGATTATTATAACCGTTCAATCGTCACCGAAAAAGACCTTGATGCTTACTGTTATAA
>PUMO01000035.1 GCA_003551405.1 Mollicutes bacterium
AACAAATATGAAAACTAGGGGCGCCGCGATTAAGCTTTTGGTTTCAAACGATAATGAGTCAATATATGGATTCACAATTAAGTGGTGAAGGAAAGCAAATAATATCATTCCAACTATGCTCCAGAGCAAGGAGAATTTAAGGGCCACAAAGCCTTTAAAGTTATAAGGAAGATGAGAGTAATCCCACCAACGGATTTCAAAAAGTTTAAGTAACAGGGCACCACCAAGCAATTCAAGTGAAGTAGATATAATACCGATCATGACAAATACAGTTAATAAATGGACAATATTTAGCGGATCAAACGTATAAAAGAGTGAATATGCTGATGTATGTAAAAAAATAGCGCTCAGACCATAAATTGGGATGAACGGCATGAAAAGAAAGCCTCGATTAATAAAACGCCCCTTTTTATAGTAAGCATAACCCACTTCAAGAATCCAGCCTATGAATGAGTAAAAGAAAAATATTATGAGTATATTCATTTTGTGTGCCTCCATTTACCCATATTATAGCAAAATACTTTTTGAAGAAAAAGAAAACTCCGGTTGCCCGGAGTTAATTAATTGGCCCATGCATTGTTGCAAGCATCACTGCTTTAATCGTATGCATTCTATTTTCTGCTTCTTCAAATACTTTGCTTTGGTTTGATTCAATGACATCGTTGGTCACTTCCATCTCACCGTTTTGGACACGAGGGTACTTCTTAGCAAATTCCTTAGCGATTTGTGCGCCCACTTCTGTATCTGTGCCATGGAAGGCGGGCAAACAATGCATAAATATCGATGTATTGCCGGCGTTTTCCATCATTGCCCTATCCACTTGGTAATCATTAAGTTGTTCTAAACGCTGTTGCCATACTTCTTTTGCTTCGCCCATTGATACCCACACATCTGTGTAAATGACATCCGCACCTTTGGTGCCTTCCATTTTGTCTTCTGTAAAGCTGATCTTAGCCCCGGTTTCACTGGCAATGGCTTCGCAATGTTCAATCAGTGAGCCTTCTGGCCATAAGGCTTTTGGAGCCACTGCAGTGAAATTAAGCCCTAATTTTGCTGCACCAACCATTAAAGAATTGCCCATATTATTACGCGCATCACCAACATAAGTGAAATTGATGCCTTCTAAATATCCAAAAGTTTCTTGAATGGTTAAAAAATCAGCCAAAACCTGTGTGGGGTGATACATATCTGTCAGGCCATTCCAAACGGGGACGCCTGCATGCTCACTCAAGGATTCAACATCGTCATGCTTATATCCACGAAATTGGATGCCTTCATACATTCTGCCAAGCACACGCGCTGTGTCCTTGATGGATTCTTTCTTTCCCATTTGCGAGCCGCTGGGACCGAGATAAGTTACGCCCATCCCTAAATCATATGCTCCAGCTTCAAAGGCGCAACGTGTTCTTGTAGAATCTTTTTGAAAAAGCAAAACAACATTTTTATTTTCTAAATATCGATGCGCTATTCCTTTTCTTTTTTGGTCTTTAAGTGTTTCAGAAAGCGTCAGTAAATATTTGATTTCTTCCTTGGAAAAATCCAAGAGTGTCAAAAAACTCCTACCTTTTAAATCCATGAAACCCCTACTTTCTTTATAGTTGATTACGAATAAGTGGCATACTCATGCACCGTGGTCCACCGCGACCTCTAGAGAGCTCGCTTGAAGGAATTTCAACCACTTCTATGCCGTGCTTTCGTAAAAGCTTATTGGTAACATGATTTCTTTTATAAGCGATGACTTTGCCTGGTTTGATGGCCAAAGTGTTTGCACCGTCGCTCCACTGCTCGCGCTCACTATCCACAACATCATCACCGCCGCAATGAATGAATGTAACATCTTGTTTCATGTGTTTTTCCAAGATGTCTTTGAGCGGCCCAACGACTTTTTCTATGTGAATACCTTCACCATAATCTTTGCGGGTTACTTCAAACACTGTCAAATAATCAATAATTCCCGGATGAATTGTAAAAACACCATGATCCACTTGTGTAAAAACAGTATCCAGATGCATAAAAGCACGTGTCTTAGGGATATTGACTGCTAAGATAGTTTCAAAGCTTTCTTTCTTATCAAAGAGTTTTTTCGCTAACTTTTCTATAGCATAAGGATTCGTACGATCAGAAATCCCTATCGCCAAAAGATTTTTATTTAGTACAAGAATATCGCCACCTTCAAGTGACTCTTCTTCACTTCTGGAAAAGTAAAAAGGGATGTCCTCAGTTCGCTGAAATTTGGGATGGTATTTTAACATGTAGTTTGCAAAAATAGTTTCTCTTCTGCGGGTTGGTGTATGCATCTTATGCACAGAAACACCACGTCCTATACTCGCAAACGGATCGCGTTGGAACAAGATATTCGGCATTGGATCAGTATAAAATGGATAATCTTTTTCAAGCATATCCATGATTGAATCTTCCTGATCAACTTCAACTTCTTTGGTTCTTATCCCAGCAATCATGGTTTCAATCATAGGCTTGGTATCCATAGCCTTTAAATAATTTGTGACTGCTTCACGAACTTTACGCGGTTTAATTTCGGCTTCATCAATAAATTCTTTGATAAAGTGGTCAATTACCTCAGGGTTTTCATCTAGCGCCTCTTGTAACATCTCCGTGATGTAAAGCACCTCGACACCTTCATTTTTTAATGTTTGTGCAAAGTAGTCATGCTCCTCTTGTGCTACTGACAAGTAAGGAATATCGTCAAACAACAACCGATCTAAGACGCTCGGTGTCAAATTTTCAAGCTCCCGACCGGGACGATGCAACAAGACGCTTTTTAACTCGCCTATTTCTGAATAAACATTGATCATTATTATCACTTCCTAATTTTTGTAAACACGTGGGACACGCTTGCCAAAAGACGTAAGCACTTCATGTGGAATGGTATCTAGTCGCTTGGCAACGTCGTCCACTTTGATGATACTATCCCCCAATAAGACCACTATATCATTTTTCTTATCATTTTCGCCAATTTTTATAAACAATTGGTCCATACAAACTCTGCCTACTATTTCTCTTTTATGTCCGTTTAACGATACATATCCACCTTGATTCATTCGTTTAAAACCATCCGCATAACCAATTTGTAAAATACCAATGCGTGTGTTTTCATTCGCTTCATAGGTAATATCATAACCAAGTTTATCCCCTGGTTTTAATACTTTTATGTCAGTAATGCGCGATTTTAATGTCATCGTCTGCTCCAGAAAATCCACATCATCTTCAAGCGTTTCACCATAAAGTGAAATGCCGACGCGGACAAGCGTTGAAAACGGTGTTTGTTCATACCATTTCAATGCAGCTGAAGAGTTTGAAATATGGACCTCTTTTGGAAGATGTTCGATTGAATCAAGCAGATGTTTAAAAGCTTGAATTTGCTTATGGGCATAATGATGATTACTATCTGCTGTTGCCAAATGCGTATACATGCCTTCTAAATCGTATTTTGGACTATTCATTAGTTCAGCAATGGATTGTTTGACAAAATCAAAATCTTTAAAACCCAAGCGGTTCATGCCTGTATCAATTTTCATGTGAAAACGCGGTGGCGTGGCCATAGAACGTATTGCTTGCAAATCATCATCCGTAGCAATGGTTACGATAATATTATGTTGATAGGCTTTTATTAATCCTTCTTTTGGTATTAAACCCATAATTAAAATATCAAAATCTGTACCAATACGTCTTAGTTCCAGTGCTTCTTCCAAAGAAGATACTGCAAAAAAATCCACACCCCGTTCATAAAGGTAATGGGTCACTTCAAATGCACCATGACCATAAGCGTCCGCCTTAACTACTGGAACTACGCGCGCATTGGTTCGTTTTGAAATTATCTGATAATTTTTCCAGATGTTTCTTAAGTGAATTTCAAGCCACGTTGGCCTAAATTGTCTCCACATAATATTTCTCCACATATTCAGACGTCATCAATGCTAAAAGACTTCCGTAAGTTAGTTTAAATTTTAAAACATCGCCAACCTTGTATTGCTCTGGATATTGCATGATAGCCGCAATGATGTGATCGCTGCTACTACCCATTAAACGAATGTTATTATCCATCGGTTTTAACTCTCTAAAATCAACATCCTGTTGGCCTACTGCCAATATTGCACGATTGATGACACCAAGATCTTCAAAATGCGGTTTTTTTCCAAACGCATCCATACCGACATCACCATCCGGTATTGAAGGCTTCTTGCGGTATTCGATAATGTCAACTTCCAATGTGAAAACATCATCATAAAGCCCTTCAATTTGCTCCCCAAATGCTGTTTCACGGCCCATAACCATTGCTTCACCAATTCTTAAATTATTAATACGATCGATGTGAATATCTTTGTTTAGTAGATGAAGATGGGATGAGTTACCCCCGGAAACCAATTCAATATTAATACTAAAATCTTTCTCAACCGCATAGACTATGTCAATAAGCTTTTTCAGTGTTTTTTCTCTAGGTATAATACCCCCATAACATGTCAAATTGGTTCCGAGACCTTTAAGAACAATGTTATCCATAGAAAGGATTTCAGAAATAATATCGTATAATTCCTGCTTATAATAGACCCCTTCTCTTAAATCTCCAATATCCAACATTAGAATAATTCCATGTTGACGCTTATATTTTTTGGCAGCTTCATTGAGAGCTCTAATCACTTTAATTTCCGAATTCAATGAAATGTCCACACTATTAACCGCTTTATCGACATCATATAAAGAGACCAGCCGAAGTAACACTTTAGGAATATTTGTTGAGAACTTATTAAGGTTCTTAATTCTAGAATCTGCTATGTAGTCTACACGCTCTTCCTTCAATACATCAATTAGGGGTTTAGAAGCACAAAAGCTTTTGGTAACAGCCATTGTTGAGAGTCCGTGTTGTGATGCCAATGATTGAATGGTATTGACATTGTGTCGATATTTTTCTTTATTGATGACAATCCTTGGAAACATGGTATCACCTCTTTCGTTTCAATGACTGCTCCAGTAATGACGCGGCTTGTGATGGATACTTAAGCGATAAAACACCCACACTGGACATGATATAATCATAATCCTTGTGAATTTCAAATGCTTTTGGAGTTAGTTTTTTTGGTCTGTTTTGCATGTATTCCATGATAATGTTTTCAGTATTTTTTAAGTGCACCAAAGCACCACCGGTCAATATAATATGTTGGATTTGGGTCAAATCCCTACCATCTGGGATGATTTTTTGTCCACTGGTTGTATAAACATTTCTTAAATCCCCAATATGTCGGTCTAGAGCATCAAAGACACATTTCTTAGTAAGTACAAAGACCAGTTGTCTTTCCAAATTAGTTTCTGGTTTATACTGATAGTTATCAATCATTTTTATAAGTGTATCTTCATCAACATTTAGTAACCTTGCCAAAGAATTATTGCCTATTTTATCTATGACATTTTTGTAATTGATAAATACACCGAGATCACCTTCAACGGTCCGTTTTTCTAAGGGCTCACCCTCAAGGTATTCA
>PUMO01000011.1 GCA_003551405.1 Mollicutes bacterium
AAGCGTTGTTCCACGCTTCCGAAAGTTCTACCTTGCAAAAGATATCATGCGCTTCCCTACGGTTGGCGATAAATAGCCCTGACTGGACTTTCACCAGTTAGATTCGCGCCATGCCTGGCACACGAAGAAAAGCACCATCATCTTACGATGACGGTGCTCATAAATTTTAGTGAATGACCTTATCTTTGACAAAGCGTCTAAAATTATAATAACGTTTGAATATTTTAAAACCCTTTTATTGATAATATTCCAATGAACCTATGAATAATTCATTAATCACTGGTTCACTCTATCAATAAATCAAGCGCTTCGACCTCATCGACAGCTTTCGATAATATGGTGTTCAGTGTCTTGATGACAGCGCTATAAGAACTTACAAGTTTTATATAATACTTGGCCGCTTCGGTTTGTCTTTGTTCACCGGTAGATGTCACTTCTACAGTGCTGTAAGTGGTAATCTAGAATTACAATAAATGGAAACGTCAACCCCATACTGATTAACACTATAATGATTAGAACCACTTTTTTCATGTATATTCATCCCCTTGTTTACACTACATAGTATATCACGAAGCAATGACTTTCAAATGTTTTTAGCGTAACGATTTCAAGATGCAGCGCTGGAATAATTCACACGTTATTATGGATATTAACTATGCACACTGTCATGTTTTTTTATGGCACACCTTTTCTCTTTAAAAATGATTGCGCATCATCATTTAAGGGCGCTGTTTGATTTGCATGCTGTGTCTTGTATAATACTTGTATAAAGGGAGGCCAAGCCATGCGTGAAAACACTATACTGCGAATCAATTTATCGGATAGAGAACATTTCAGCGCCTACTTATTTAAATCGGGTGACGATATTGTTTTAATAGACCCAGGTGCGCCTGCATTTGTGAAGCGTCTTTTAAAACAAATTGAAACCCATACACCCTTAACGTCGATTACCCATGTGCTTGTCCAAAACATGATCTTTAATGACCTTTCTGTACTTAAACAGCTTGAAAGTGAAGGACTGCGGGCAACCTTGATCACCTATGCTACAGAGTCTATTGAGAGTGCTGGGATTGAATGGCCAGTATATGGCATCGCTGATTTTAATTACGTCTGGACGCTTTCAAACGGAGAGTCACTGATGTTTTATGAATCATCCTTTGTCCCCTGTGCGCATAGTTTCATGACCTATATTCCCAGTAAGCACGCACTTTTTTCAGGGGTGCTTTTTTCACATAATCCCCGCTATAATGACAACCTTGAAGCGTTAAGCAAAAGTGTCAAACGTACGCATGAAACATTAATTCCAAGCAGTGAGTTTGTTGTGGCGATGCTTAAGAAAGTAGCTGAGCACCCCTTAAAACGGGTGTATCCCATTAAGGGGGACGTCATCGATGATGACTGGTTGGACACTGTACGCGAACACGTTATTAAGCATGATTTTTATAATGCATCAGAAGTATTGCTTGCCAAGCAGTCACAGCGCCGTCGCTTTAATTATATAGGGCTTAGTAACCTCATGCTTAAACAACTGCATAAGCATTTTGACGCAGAGACGATTAAAGAAGCGTTCACGGATGACACCATTATCTTAAAACAAAATGAGAGCATTCTTGAAGTTAATCAAAGCAGCCTTGAAGGTTATAAACTTTGGAACCGTTTTTTTGACAACATCTATCACACGCATGGCGTCAACTGGCTCGCTTTATTAGAACCATTGGTGCGCAAGTATGCGCGCATGTACAATGTACGCCTTCCCAAGATATATCGTTCGCAAATCGTAAAACAACAAATACAGTCCCATACGCACAAGGAACAAAGCGACGCGCTTAAAACAGAACTTGAAAACGTGAACCGCAAACTTAAAAGCACCATTGACCAGCTATTGCGCGACCCCGTTACCGATATCTATAATGAAACCTTCATGCGCCAACATCTGCGCAATGAATTGACGCACGCGCTCCAAACCGAAAATACACGAGGGCTTTTGTTTATCGAGATTGACCAGCTCTCTGATTTTAACCAACGCTACGGTAAGACAACCGGGGACGAATCATTGCGGAATGCAGTCTATGAAATCGAGCATGCCGGGCAAGACCACCTAGTGTTTAAACAACACGGCCCCGCGTTGATCGTTTATGACCCTGCATGTAGCCAGGCGTCACTACGTGACCGCGCAGAAACAATACTTGAACGGACAGAAAACAGCACTTTGTTTGTTGAACCTATCACCGTGAGTATTGGTGTGGTCACTTTAAAAGAAATTGATGCAGACTTAACCATAGAAGGGAAAATCAACCGCATGGTTGATTACGGCTTAATGCGCTTGATGCTCGCCAAACGCCGCGGCGGGGGACAATATATTGATGCGTCCAACGCAACCGATTCACTATATAAGGGAAGCGTACTGATAATCGATGAAGATGAAATCAATCAAAATCTGCTTCTCAATATTCTCTCGCGCGCTTCTTTTGATGCGGTTATCGCCAATGATATCTATGAAGCCTATGATATCTTGAGCACACATAGAATTGATGTCATCATCAGTGAGATCAACCTGAGTAAACTTGATGGCTATCAATTTAAAACTTGGGTGAACAACCATCCAGCCTTTCGCCACATCCCTTTCATTATTGCGTCGCATCATAAAAACCGTGATGTCATCCGCCGCAGCAATCAACTCGGTGTCGATATTGTGCTTAAAAAGCCAATCATTCCTGAAGAAATCATCGGTTTGATTGAACGCTACAGACAAAGGAGAATCCATTATGGATAATCTCACCGTTGTCTTAGCGACACTTTTCACTTTAATTGTGATTGCGGTTTTACTAGTTATAGCGATAACACTTCAGCGTCTCTTTCACCGTCGCAGACAACACCTTTCCAACGTGGTGAGAGCGAAAGTTGTGCGCGCCTATTTTGAAGAGGACGTTTCATTTAAGGGCATTCCTTTTAAAATCTTTTTAGAATCACTCATCGAGATCGATGAACAGATGCAGCTCGATGAAACGATGCGTAAAGCCCTTCTTGAGCGTTTACTTAAGACGCGCCATATTAATCGAATGAAACGGCGCCTCAACAGCCCGTTTGTCTTCACTAGGAAGACGTCCGCCTTCTATCTAGGGCGCCTGGCTCTTAAGCAAACGGATGCACTGCTCGGCGAACACTTCAAACAAGAAACCAACGAAGTTGTTCGCCTCTACATTCTCATCGCACTTGGTCCGCGTCTGACTAAAGCACAGTTTCAAGCGGTCATGAATAGTCTAAACGGCAGTACATCCTTTTATCAGCGCCGCGTGGGAACCATTATTGCCAATCATTACCGCGCGCTTTATCAATGGTTTCCGCTTTATGAAACCTCACGCGATCAAACGGTGGTGTATACGCTTTTGCATGTGATGAGCTTTAACCGTGATCCATTCTTAAACACATATGCCATGGATTTGCTCACTGAACTGAATCAAGGGGCCCTATTTGAGAAAAGTGTTAATGAAGCATTTACACGCATGATTGTCAATAACTTCTTGGACCATTCTCCTGAATATCTAATGGATTCATATCATCTTAATCATTCAAACCCTACCATTCAGCGCCGGGCCATCTTAGCGCTGGCCAAAAGCTTGAAGCCACGTGCACTGGAGATTATGATTAATACGCTTGATGGAACATCTATGGATAATGCGCGCATTGAAGCGATCAACCGAATGGTGTTTGATAAAAAAGCGTTGCTTGATGATGTCATCACGCGCTATCCTGTATTGAGCGATTATAAAAAACGGCGTCTCACTAGTGTCCTCGCGCACCGTTTTGATTACATCATGTTAAAAACAAAGCTTGATGCGTCGATGCGTGCTACCTTGACACACAATTGTCTGGATGAAGGCTGGGTGGAACCGCTCATTACGTTTTTAAATCAAAATACGAAACGTCCAATTGGTAAGGAAATTGCGAATTACGTCCGTCCATATTTAAGTGATTTAACCTTAAGGCGGCGTTTCGCGCAAGCCGCCAATCAATCGCTTGCGACTTTGCTAGGCTTAAGCAGTGATACATACAGTGATCCCCAAAGGGAAAAGACTCCACTTGAACCTGAAAAGATCAAATTTATCGCACGGTGGGTCCTGTTCAGTTTACTGGTATTTCCCATTGTCTTTATCATTCGTATGCGCGGTGAATTGTTCACGATGACATTCACTGAAATAATTGAAGAATTTTTATTGGACGTGGGCCGCTATCTCACCGTCTATTTTGTGATAATCAATTTGATTTATATTGTCTTACTCATCATGGCCATTATAGAATCTCGCAAGCAGGTTATACTTGCAAAAATCAAAAAAGCGTCCATGCTTTTTAAGCATCGACTGCTTCCGAGTATCTCGGTGATTGCGCCGGCATATAACGAAGAAAAAAGCATTGTGGAAAGTGTCAACAGTCTTTTAAACGTCCAGTATCCCAATGCTGAGGTGATTGTGGTTAATGACGGGTCGAAAGATGAAACATTGCAAGTCCTTAAAAAATCCTTTAACTTGACCATCAAACATCCCTTTTTCTCTGAAAAGCTTTCAACGCAGCCTATCAAAGCTGTCTATGTAAGCCGCTCTATCCCAAACTTAATCGTGATTGACAAAGTTAACGGCGGAAAGGCGGACGCGCTCAATGTAGGGATTAACGCTGCGAAAAATACGTATGTGTGCGGGATTGATGCGGATAGTGTCCTTGAAAATGACGCGCTTTTAAAGATTGCCTCCCCAACGTTTGATGAGACCAAACCCACAATCGCCCTAGGCGGCAATATCTTTCCTGCAAACGGGTTCACCTTTGACCGTGGCATTGTGGCCTCAAGGGACATCGGACGCGAAAGCATTACCCGGTTTCAGACCATTGAATATTTGCGCGCATTCACGAGCGGACGGATTGGTTGGTCAAAAATGCAGTCTTTGATGATTATTTCGGGTGCGTTTGGGGTGTTTGACCGCGAGCAACTCATTGAAAGTGGCGGATACCTTACAAGCAGTGGCCGCTATAAAAAGAACACCGTGGGTGAAGACATGGAACTTGTCGTGCGCATGCGCCGCCAGGCGTATGAAGCCAAACGCCCCCACAGTGCCAAGTATGTCTACAATGCATATTGTTATACCGAGCTTCCCAGTGATTATTCAACCTTGTTCAAACAGCGCAATCGCTGGCAGCGCGGGTTAATCGATATCCTTTCTTATCACCGAAAGATTATGCTTAAGCGGCGCTATAAGCATATGGGCATGATTGGGCATCCTTATTACTTTATCTTTGAATTTCTGGGACCCTTCATTGAGGTTCAGGGTTATATCATGTTGTTGGTTGCATTATTGCTTGGCTTACTTAGTGCACCGATAATTCTAGCTATTTTCACTGCTTCGATCGGCTTTGGTATTGTGGTATCCCTAGCGTCACTTTTCATGATTGAACACGAACG
>PUMO01000054.1 GCA_003551405.1 Mollicutes bacterium
GGAAACCTTTCAAGTTTGATCATTTACGGGATGCAAATACTGGGTAACTTAATGATGCTCGGTATGATTTTTGTCATGTTCACCATTTCATCCGCTTCCGCCAGACGCATTAGTGATGTATTAAACGAGGAAAGCGATTTAAGCAATCCTCCCCTCCCACGTACACGCGTTGATAATGGAGACATCCGATTTGAAGAAGTTTATTTCAAGTATGCTTCTGATGCCAAAAACTGGGTCCTTAGTAATATCAACATTGACATCAAATCAGGACAAACCATCGGTATTTTGGGCGGGACCGGCGTGGGAAAATCCAGTCTCATCAGCTTGATTAGTCGGCTTTATGATGTGAATGACGGTCAAGTCAAAGTCGGCGGGCATGATGTTAGGGATTATGATCTCGATACGCTTAGAAACAGTGTTTCCGTGGTACTTCAAAATAACGTATTATTCACAGGAACCATTGAAGACAATATTCGCTGGGGCAATGAAGACGCGCGCTTTGAACAAATCGAACATGTAGCGCGCATCGCGAGCGCCCATGACTTTATAACAGAGTTTCCTGATGGCTATAAAAACCGCATTGAACAAGGCGGTACCAACGTATCCGGCGGTCAAAAGCAACGCTTATGCATCGCTAGAGCCCTGCTCAAGGAACCTGAAGTACTCATCATGGACGATTCAACAAGTGCGGTTGATACTAAAACCGAAGCCTCCATTCGGCATGCACTGAAAACGGACTTGCCAACGATGACTAAAATCATCATCTCACAACGCGTTTCTTCTGTTGAAGATGCTGATCAAATCCTTGTTATGGACGATGGACAAATTGTTGATGCAGGCACGCATGAAACCTTGAAAGAAACCAGTGACATCTATTATGAAACCTTTGCGATGCAACAGCTAAAAGGCGGTGACAACCATGACGAATAAACGTCACACATTATGGCGGCTGATTAAAGGGCTTTTCATGACAAACCCTAAAGCCATGATTGTCGTCTTTATAGCACTAATTTTTGCTTCAGCCGGCATGATGTCCATTTCCGTGTTCATTCAAATCATCATTGACGATGCTATCATGCCCGCGCTTGATGAGGGCTGGGCATCTGTGAGCAGCCGCCTTTTTGACATATTAATTGTCATGATTGTGGTCTATACACTGGCCGTGGTTGGGACACTGGCCTATACACAGATTATTGCGAAAGTTGGCCAGGACTATCTTGACGATATTCGCAAAGCCATGTTTGAAAAAATGGAATCCATGCCCCTTAAATTTTTCGATCAAAAATCCCATGGTGACATCATGTCTTACTACACCAACGATGTTGATACCTTAAGACAGTTTATCACCCAGAGCATGATTCAATTTGCCATGACAGCGTTAACCTTGTTTTTCGTTGTCGGTGTCATGCTTTATTACAGTTTCTTTCTAACCCTATTTATAGCGCTTGGCGCGCTTGTCATGTTCAAAGTCACCAGTCACATTGGTGGAAAAAGCAGTGACCGCTTCCGCGACCAACAAAAATCACTCGGTGTTCTAGAAGGCTACGTTGAAGAAATGATGCATGGTCAGCGTGTCGTCAAAACATTTGTACGCGAAGAAAAAACCAAGGCTGAATTTGATGAACTCAATGAACGGTGGTACGACGATGCCGCGACGGCCAGACACTACGGAAACATACTCATGCCTGTGCTTCACAATATCGGCAACTTGCTTTATGTATTGATTGCCATCTTGGGAAGTGTCTTTATCTATTTCAATGTAACAAACGTTGGTTTCAGCGGGATTTATCCCTTTAGTATTGCACGGATTGGAATTGTCGTGTCCTTTCTTTCGCTTTCACGACAATTTTCACAAAGCGTACGCATGATCAGCCAACAAGCGCCCATGATTGCAATGGCCCTGGGCGGTGCATCAAGAGTTTTTGATTTCTTAGGGTTTGAATCTGAAAAGGATGATGGATATATCACCTTAGTAAGCGCGATGAAGCATGAAGATGGTGCATTGATTGAAAGCGAACATGAAACCGGCGTATGGGCTTGGAAATCTTATGATGAAGAAGGCACACCGTTTTACACCGAACTGAAAGGCGACATTGTCCTTGACAGTGTAGATTTTGAATATGTCGAAGATACCCCGGTCCTTAAAGACATTTCAGTCTATGCCCACCCTGGTCAAACCATCGCTTTAGTCGGTGAAACCGGTGCCGGTAAAACAACCATTACCAATCTCATCAACCGGTTTTATGAAATCAAGCACGGCACCATTTATTACGACGGCATCGACATCAAAAATATCCGAAAACCCGATTTACGCCGTTCAATGGGCATTGTGCTTCAGGACACCAACCTATTTAGCGGCACAATACGCGACAACATCAGTTATGGACGCAAAGATGCCAGTGAAGCAGACATTGTCAATGCGGCGAAAACAGCGAATGCATATGGATTTATCATGAATTTGGCGAATGGCTTTGATACTGAACTTTCAGCCGATGGTGGAAACCTCTCACAAGGACAGCGTCAACTTCTTTCAATTGCACGTGCAGCGTGCGCGAACTCACCCGTGCTCATTTTGGATGAGGCCACCTCTTCTATCGACACCCGTACAGAAAGTCTGGTCCAAGAAGGGATGAACCGTTTAATGGAAGGACGCACTGTATTTGTGATTGCCCACCGGCTTTCAACCATTAAAAATGCCAACGCCATCATGGTGATGGACCACGGTGAAATCATTGAACGTGGTGACCATGAAACTTTGATTGAGGAAAAAGGCATTTATTATCAACTGTATACTGGCGCACTGGAAATGGAATAAACAAAAAAATGCACAATGGTTACGCCCCCCAGAATTATAGGATTCTTTCGGAAAAGACATTCATTGATGCGCGGTGATGATGTTGGTGACGATGGTGCTTGCATCGTTAATAAGTTGTAAAAAGGCTAAAAAAGGGAATCCACGTTGGATTCCCTTTTTTAATCAACAAGTTTGTAGCCCTTAGCATCTTCATTCAGCGACCCCGTCAAAATCATAACGCCTTCAATAAGTCCCCATATGACTGCAATCAAGGGACCAATCACAACAACCCAGCCGACCAATGTAAGTAACAGTTGGGCTACGGCTTTTTCGTTATATCCAAGGTAGAAATTATGGACCCCGAGATACCCGAGTAAAATCCCTAGTAAGCCTGCCGCAACACGGCTTCTTGGGTGATAATTCGCATCCGCCGTTTCATCAAATGTTGTGTCGTCATAAAAATTTTCAAATGGGTCGTCCTTTTTGTTGACGTCAATTTGTCTCGTGCCGCAATAAGGACAGAATTTCGCATCATTGCTGATTTGCGAGCCGCATTCTTTACAATACATTTTAATTCCTTCCTCCCTTATTCAAACGTGCCTTTTTTCACCGTTAGATGATTTTTAATAAAAGGGGTAGCATTGATATATAATTCGCGGATTTTGGTCTCACCGTCTAAAACGATGATGTCTGCATCATAGCCTTCTTGAATCCTGCCCTTATAAGGGAGATGATAAATATCTGCCACATTACTTGTAAGTGGTTTGAGTGCGTCTTCAAGCGCAATACCTTGCGCGCATGCATCACGCAGGGTATAAAGAAGTGCATCCATTTTGCCCACACCCATTGTTACAAGTTTGCCTTGTTGGTCGAACGTGGGCAGTGAACCACCACCATCAGAAGATATGGTGATTTGTTCAACTCGCACGCCTTTTTTGATGGCGTATTTAAGGGCACTAGACGCACCAAGCGGATGTTTGGCAGGATAGGCGGTGAAATCGATATTACCGCCATGGTGAAGTGCATAATCTATGCCGGCATCAAGCAGTGCCTGTGAACGATTAATATGCGTCGGAACAATTTTTTTAACGGGCAGTTCATCGTCCAATAAATCAGTGAGCGGCTTAAGGGCACTTGTACCACTGCCTACATGGACATTCAAAGTGCCACCTTTATTCGATAGCAATCCACCTACATGCACTTGTTTTATTAATCGTTTCAATTCTTCATGCGTGGGCGCAGTACTTCGGTGGTCACTTATCGCAATTTCACCTGCCCCAATGATTTCTTCAATGAAGAGCATGTCATCTTCAATGTCATCAAACATTGTTTTAAGCGGCATTTGATAAGAGCCACTTAACGCATAAACATTTAAGCCTTCTTGTTTTAAACCCTTTGCCTTAGCAATTAATTCTTTCATCGAACGACTAAACCCATCGGTCCCTAGAAGGCCGATTGCTGTTGTAACCCCGGCGCGCGTGAAATCTGTGAGTTCCAGGGGCGGAACTTTAGAAGCATAACCCGCTTCACCGCCACCACCGGTTATATGGACATGGTTATCAATGAGTCCTGGAATCATGGTTGCACCATCACAATCATTCACATCCACTGAAAGACCCCTGGCATCAATGTGTTCAGCAATGCGGGTAATTTTCCCCCCACTGATCAAGACATCTTGCAACCCTAAATCTTCAGGTGCATACACATGGACATTTTTAAATAGAATCATAACATCATTCCTTTGTGATTATTATAACGAAAATCATTCAAAATGTAACGTTGAATTACGGGCACATGATACAATCAATGTATAGGAGCGTGGTATGATGGATAAAATCTTCATTTTTGACAAACAACGTCTGCTTATGACAATCATCATGGGAATGTTACTCGGTGTGGTTTGCATCGTGGGTGCTTCCATAAGAGGCAGTGAAGCATTGAACGCGGATTATTTATTTGCATTTTGGTATAACCGCGTCTTGATGGGCGCATTCATTGGTTTACTCCCAATGCTAAAACTCAAGCCCGCCATTATAAGGGGTGCCATCATTGGACTGATTGTTTCATTCGCTTTTTTCGCCTCAACAGGTTTCAATGATTTTATGGGATTCTTCGCCGGCATTGTTTACGGTATAATCATTGAAGCTGCTGCTTATTATGTTAAAACACAAAAAAGCTGAGTGCGCTCAGCTTTTTTTTAGGACATATTGGCGTTTAAAAAACAGTGTGAAAAATATATGTTTTTTACAAGCATCATCAAATTTTGACGCATTGAGCCACGTGTAACGTTTTGCATAATCTACAACGTGAGGACGATCAGGATGGAAAGCCACAGGCACGCGCCGATGGTTAAGCGCACTTAAAACGCCCACACGATGGTTTCCCCCAACAATCACAAAACGATATTCTGATCCATATTTCAAAAAGTACCCACGAATGGTATCGCTTTGTTTGGACGCATCAAAACCCATTGTTTCAATAGAGTCATAGATCCGCTTTAAGCGCTGAAATTCTTTAAAAAGAAATTCAGAACTGACCGGACCTACAAAATGTGAGCCTTCGCTTGCCATAAGTCCTTCACCAAATCCCCCCATGGGCATGGTTTCTAACCAGGGTACTGTGTAGTTTTTCACGAAGTGACTTTTCAGA
>PUMO01000103.1 GCA_003551405.1 Mollicutes bacterium
AAGATTCCTCTGTGGAAGCACTTACCGCGATGACTGAATCATAAGCAGCAGGATATGTGACATTATCGCCTGAATCATCGTCAACCCCTTCATTGCCAGCAGCGCCAACGAGCAACATCCCTTCGTCATATGCAGTGTTCAATGTTTCTTCAAAGGCACTTGAGTATGTATTGGACCCAAGCGACATATTCAGTACATCAAGCTCATTCTCAATCGCCCACTCGACACCGGCAATAATATCGGAGGTTAGACCGCTCCCTTCATCTTCAAGGGCTTTGATAGAATAAAGATTGACCGCGGGCGCAACCCCCACTAAGCCTTCGTCATTTTGTCTGGCCGCAATGGTCCCTGCAACATGTGTCCCATGTCCATTCGCATCCGTGTCATAAGGCTCATCATTCATCGTATTGATTCCGCCGACCACATTTAAATCATCATGCGTCCCATCAATTCCTGTATCAATGACACCGACATCAATGTTTTCACCCATTGTGGTGTCAAACGTATCAAAGAGGTTGGATTCACCATCAAAAACACGCGTGACACCCCACGGCACTGTTTCTAATGCTTGCATGGGCGCATCCTTTTCAACAAAACGAATGTTTGCGTGGGCTTCAAGCGCACGAATGGCATAGTCATTTAGCGAAGCCTCAATGATGTTGGTATGCTCAAATGCACGCGTAACCTTGTCTTCAAGTATGTCGATATGGTCATAATTCGCATGATCATCAAGGCCAACAAGGACGGACTGTGGTTGATTCATGGCCTCAGTGGACTGGGTGAAAATACGCACACCAAAAAGTGCACTAATAACGATGGATAGCATTAACATATGGTATAATAGTGGCCAAACTTTTGTGAACATACTTTTCACCCCTTTACCATACAACAACGTCACGTCCAATTTTATTGGATTCATAAGAATATAATTTCACTATAGCATAAAATGGCTTATCGTTTTCAAAAAAAGTTAGCACGGTTATGTTTAAGGTTGTCCATTTCACGTTAGAACATTCATTAAGTGTTTTTGTAAAAGGGGTCGCACACTCACAGACCATCATGTATAATGAAACTGGAGGGATATGATGAAAATATTGTTTGCAGGAAGTGAAGCAACGCCGTTTTGTAAAACAGGCGGCCTGGCGGATGTACTTGGCAGTTTACCCCCAGCAATGGCTGAGCGAAATCATGATGTTTCGCTTGTGCTGCCAAAACATCAGGTTATAAAAGATACGTATCAAGAAACGCTCACCCTTATTCACCAAACGAGTGTTCAAGTACACAATAAAGAAGAATACGTCGGCATTGAAACCATGAGACATAACGGGATTCATGTTTATGTGATTGACAATGAATATTATTTTGGCTACCGGCCTAATCTTTATGGTGATTTTGATGATGGTGAACGTTATGGTTTTTATGTTCAGGCGATCAAAAAATTACTTGAATATTTAAACACCCCCTTTGATATTGTCCATGCACATGATTGGCAAACGGGGCTCTTATCCTATGTGTTGAAAGCCAGCAATGATGCGTTGCTTTCACACCCCAAAATGGTGTTTACCATTCACAACATTGCTTACCAAGGCCAATTTGACAAGGGGCTTTTTCCTTATTTAGGGATTCCCTACAGCCCGGAAATCGAGTTTTCTGATATGATAAACTTTTTAAAAACCGGCATTGTGACCAGCGATTATATTACAACCGTTTCAAAAACGTATTCTGAAGAATTGACCCATGCGTATTTCGCTTACGGGATGGAAAACTTGCTTAATGAGCGGCGTCATATCTTTACTGGCATCTTAAACGGGATTGATACAGACAGCTTCAATCCCAAAACCGACACAAAAATTGCGCATAATTATTCAGCGTATAATTACTTAAAAGGTAAAAAGGCCAACAAGGACGCACTGCTTAACATGTTTCATGTTCAAAACGGTCATAAACCCATTGTCGGTATCGTTTCAAGACTTACCGAACAGAAGGGCCTCAATTTGGTGCTTGACACCATTTCACCATTTTTGGAAGACGACCGCTTGACACTGGTTGTGCTCGGGACAGGAGAACAGGACATTGAAGGGGCTTTTGAAAACTTAAAACAACGTTTCCCTAAAAACGTCGGCCTATATATTGGGTATTCAGACGCCATTGCAAGACAAATATATGCGGGCAGCGATCTCTTCTTGATGCCATCGCGCTTTGAACCGTGCGGGCTTGCACAAATGATTGCGCTTCGCTATGGAACCTTGCCCGTGGTCAGACAAACCGGCGGCCTTAAAGACACCATCACCCCCTTCAATCAATATACACATGAAGGCAACGGCTTTGGGTTCATGAACTTCGATGCTGAAGATTTTGCGCGAACACTGGAAGCCGCACTGCAAACGTATAAAAACTATGAAATATTCAAAAAAATGATTCGACGCGGCATGAGGGAAGATTTTTCCTGGACCAGAAGTGCCGAAACATATGAACAGATGTATCAACACTTATTAGGAGGGAAATAATTATGGACACACTCGCACTTATTTTAGCAGGTGGCCGGGGATCAAGACTGGATTTATTAAGCGAAAAGCGGGTGAAACCCGCCGTCCCTTTTGCAGGGAAGTACCGTATCATTGACTTTACCTTGTCAAATTGTTCCAACTCCGGCATTTATCATATCGGTATTTTGACACAGTATCATCCATTAAGTCTTAACGAACACATCGGCACCGGTAAACCATGGGACCTTGACCGCCGCGATACGTCGCTTTCATTACTTCAGCCGCATAAGAAGTGGTATACTGGCACCGCTGACAGCGTGGCGCAAAATATCGACTATATTAAACGGGCCCAGCCAGACAATGTCATTATTTTATCTGGAGACCATGTTTATAAAATGGACTACCGGAAAATGATCGATAAACACAACGCCAAGGGGGCTGATTTAACCATCGCCGTCCAAGAGGTCCCCATGGAAGAAACCAATCGCTTTGGCATTCTTAGAACCAACGAAGAGGATAAGATTATTGAATTTCAGGAAAAACCTGAAAAAACCGATTCGAACCTTGCGTCCATGGGCATCTATGTTTTCAAAACTGAAGCGCTGCTTGACGCACTTGAAAACGTCAAGGAAGAAAACCTTGATTTCGGTAAGCATATTATTCCTTACATGATTGGTGGTAAGGTTTACAGCTATATCTTCAGTGGTTATTGGAAAGATGTGGGGACATATGATGCTTATTTACACGCCAATTTGGAACTGACAAGTACGGTCGACCAAGTCCCGCTTGATATGTATGACCGTGGCTGGCGTATTTATACAAGAAGTGAAGAAATGCCCTCAGTAAAGGTCGGCTCAAAAAGCACCATCGCGCAAGCCTTGATTTCAAACGGCTCCATCGTGGCCGGTCATGTTGAGCGCAGTGTGCTCTCTCCGGGCGTTGTTGTACACCCTGGCGCCACCGTTAAAAATTCAGTCATATTAAATGACAGTGAAGTGCTTCCTGGGGCGGTTGTTGAAAATGCAATCATTGATAAAAATGTACGCATCGGCTTTGACGCTAAAATCGGACACGGTGATGATTATACGCACAACAAGGAAAAACCCGAGTTACTACAAAGCGGCATCAATGCCATCGGGAAAGGTGTTGAGGTGCCTGATAATACCATCATTGAACGCAACTGTCGCATCTTTTCAACCGCAACGTTTGAAGACACCATCATCAAAAGCGGCTCGACCCTTAAATAAAAAAGAAAGGATTCTTCGTCATTTTGAAGAATCCTTTTCCATGTAGGCATCGACAGCTTTCAAATAATCTATTCGCGGCGCAAACCCTTCTTTGACAGCAAAACCAACGGACTGAATTTCATCGTGTCTGATCGATTTTCGTCCTGTTTCACTGCGCTTGAGATAATGTTTCAACCATTCATAACCAAGCAGGTATACCGTTTCATCACTGTGCCAGTGAATCAGCAAAAAAGCCACACCACCGTGGTGATGGACCCCATCTAAGTGCTTGATTTGATGATCCTGGATGTTTTTAAGTGGAAATGATGAGGGTGTACGGTTCTCTTTAACGTCAAAATCAATGTATGCGCCCTTATAAATGCCATTGTAATCAGTGGTTGAGGGGGTTCGGTAGTAGGCTTCCGTTATTTTCGCTTTATTTCGTGAAGGATAAGAAACGCCAACGACTTGCAATGGGGTAGGCTTTTTGTGAATGACGGCCAAGTCATGTTCCAAATAGTACTGATTGGCTTCATCAATCAGTTTTTCAAGTCGCATGCCTCGGTTCTTTACACTGACTTTTCTTTCAGCGGGACGTTTTTTGGGGGTTGGATAATTTATCATAGCATCACCTGGTTTTATCTTATCATATTTGCACAGTAACGAGATTTTGTTTTGACAAAATTTGTGGTTTTACTATGAAAACACACCTAATATGTTATAATGTTTGAGATAACAAAACACATCTAAAGGAGGTGTTTTTGTGAGCCAAATCGATTTCCTTGCGCTTGGTGGGCTTGGGGAAAACGGCAAAAACATGTATTGTTTGGAAATAGACAATCAAATTTTTGTTCTAGATGGCGGATTGAAATATCCAACCGATGAACTTTTCGGTGTTGATGCCATCCTTCCCGATTTTTCTTATCTGATTAACAACAAGCAACGCATCAAGGGCATATTCTTATCTCACGGCCACGAAGACCACATTGGGGCCATGCCCAAATTACTAAAAGACATCAATGTTCCAGTCTATGGGACTTATTTTACGTTGGCGCTCTTAGAAGACGCGCTAAAAGATCAAACCATGGATAC
This sequence comes from Mollicutes bacterium, assembly GCA_003551405.1. GTDB lineage: Bacteria > Bacillota_I > Bacilli_A > Izemoplasmatales > Izemoplasmataceae > B1SED10-225. The sequence goes on from PUMO01000103.1 coordinate 4,805, forward strand.
ATCTAAAGTGAAGACACAGACAATCACCAAAGACACCGTCATCAATTTTAAGAATGTTGAGGTGTCATTCTACCAAACCACCCATTCCATTCCCGGCTCAGTCGCCATGGCATTTGACACAGAAGATGGTGTTATTGTGTATGCACCAGATTACACGTTTGAACAAAATGTGGAACCCGAATATAAAACGTCATTCGACCGTTTAGCGCGTATTGCCAGTAAAGATGTGCTTGCGCTCTTAACTGAAACGCTCGGCGCCACGACAGGACCGACGGCATACGGGGCGCGTCAACTGGATTTTTCATTGAACCAGGCTTTTAACAAAGCCAAGGACCGTATAGTGGTCAGTGCGTTTTCAACCGACATATACCGCATTCAAAAAGTCGTGAACATCGCCCTTAAATATGACCGCGACATCGCCATTATAGGACGCAAAGCGCAGCGCATGGTTGACATTGCGATCAATGTGGGTGTTTTAAAGATACCTGAAGATAAACTGAGAACCTTGAAATTCATTGATGAAAACAATAAAAACGAACTTAAAAACAGTGTCGTGCTTGTGACGGGAGAACGTCATGAACCGTTTTACATGCTTCAGCGCATGGTTAAGGAAATTGACCGCTTGATTCACTTGAAATCCAGTGATTCAGTGATTATGATGACCCCACCCGTACCAGGTACTGAAAAAATCGCGGCCCGCACACTCGATGTCCTATATCGCAATGACATTTTAGTCAAACAGATTGATAAGGAATTATTGCCCAGTGCCCATGCGAACAGTGAGGACATCAAACTGCTTATCAATTTCTTGAACCCGCGCTACGTTGTGCCCGTGATTGGCGAATACCGACATTTTTATGCCCTTAAACAAATTGCGAAGAGCCAGGGTTTCCAGGAAAAGGATGTCATCGAACTGGAAAACGGCAAACGGTTCCGCTTTAAAAATGGTGAGGCCACCCAAGTCGTTGATTCCATCAAAGCCGGTGACGTATTGGTAGATGGTATTTTAGAAAGTGACTTAAGTGACGTGGTACTCACAGACCGCGAAATTCTTTCTCAAGACGGTGTTTTGCTCATTGTAGGCCATATCGATGCGAAAAAGAAAAAAGTGGTTGATGAACCTGAAGTCATTTCACGTGGCTTTGTCTTTATGAAAGAAAATGAAGGATTAATCGGTGAAGTGGTTGATTTATTCCATCAAAACGCACAAAAGATGTTTGAAAAACGCTATTTTGATTGGCGTTTGTTCAAGGAACAATTGCGCGAAAATGTAAGTAAGCATTTATTTCGCTCCACATCCAGACGTCCCATTGTGATTCCGGTGTTGATCGATGTCAACAAATAATCCATTGATTATTGATGTGATTGAAGACAACCTTGACAAAGAAACCGTGGCGCATATACCCCCTAATATAGGGGTGCGCGCGGTCTTTTTCTTGAATAACAAAGTGTGTTTGGTTCATTACGAAAGCACGGACCGCTATACCCTTCCCGGCGGCGGAAAAGAGAAGAATGAAACATTCACTGAAGCGCTCGCGCGCGAAATTAAAGAAGAAACCGGATACACGATGTTGAATGCCACCCCTTCGGTCATCATCAGGGAATATTTTACTGATTCTGTGTGGCATCATCATTTTTACAGCGTTCAAGTTGAAAAGCAAGCGCAAGCCAATGCTTTGACGGGTGAGGAAGAAACCCTGGGGCTTAAACCCGTTTTCAAGCCCTTAAATGAAGCACTTGAAATCTTAGCGTTCCAGCCAACGCATAGGATAGAACACAAGCAAATCAACAACCGTGAATTGCTTGGTCTTATGCTCTCTATTGAAAAATAAACAGAAGCACAGTCTTTGTTGTATGACAGTTTACAAACAAAAGCAATGTGTTATAATTAACAAGGATTAAATTTAGGAGGTTTTTTACATTTATGGCGAAGCTAGAACAACTATCGGATTCACGCGTAAAACTCACAATTGAGGTCAGTCCTGAACAATTTGAACACGGACTTGATCACGCGTACGATAAAGTTAAAGACGAAGTAGAAATTGAAGGGTTTAGAAAAGGCAACGTTCCCCGCAATGTCTATGAACAGAAAAAAGGCGTAGAAACACTTTATGAAGAAGCGCTTAATCATGTGATTCAAGAAACCTATGTTGCGGCCGTCCAAGAACATGAACTTGCAGTGGTCAGCCAACCCAACATTGATTTGGACATCAAAAACGTTGAAAAAGGCAAAGCCTTTACCTACACCGCAACTGTAGCCGTTCGTCCAACCGTCGAACTGGGTGAATACAAAGGCATTGAATATGATGCACCAAGCGATGAGGTCACGGATGAAGAAGTGAACGATGAAATCAAGAAACTTCAAGATCAAAATGCCGAGTTGGTTGTCAAGGAAGAAGGCGAACTTGAGAATGGTGATACGGCAGTATTCGACTTTGAAGGATTTGTAGACGGCGAAGCCTTTGAAGGCGGACAAGCGGAAAACCATGAACTTGAAATTGGTTCTGGTCAATTCATTCCGGGCTTTGAGGAAAAAATGATCGGCATGAAAGCTGGTGAAGAAAAAGAGATTGAAATTACCTTCCCAGAAAACTATCAAGCCGAACACTTAGCCGGTAAAGACGCAACGTTCAAAGTTAAGCTTCACGAGATCAAAACCAAAGAAGTGCCGGAACTAAGTGATGATTTTGTAGAGGACTTAGACAAAGAAGGCATTGAAACCGTTGATGCGCTTAAAAAGGATACCCGCGAAACGCTCGAGAACCAAAAAGCTGAAAACAACAAAAACAAAGCGATCGATTATGCCGTTGACCAAGCAAGCAAAAATGCATCCATGGAAATTGCAGAAGAAATGGTTGAAGAAGAGAAAAACCGTATGATGGACAACACGAAACAACAAGCGCAACAATACGGCCTAGACTTTGATACCTACTTGCAATTAACCGGTATGGATAAGCAGCAATTTGAAGATAAACTTCGTGAAGACGCTGAGAAATCCATCCGTTATAACCTCACCATTGATGCCATCAGCAAAAATGAAGGCATTGAAGCAAGCGACCAAGAAGTAGAAGACAAATATAAAGAACTTGCAGAACAAAACAACATGGATGTCGAACAAGTGAAAAACCAGGTGAACCAAGACGCGGTTAAACAAGAAGTTGTTTTCCGTAAAACCATTGATATGCTTGTCGATTCCTTGAACAAAAAATAGTGCTTAAAAAACACTTCTTCGGAAGTGTTTTTTAAAATATGGGGGATTTTATGATAAAATTGGCTGTATTTGATTTAGATGACACGCTGCTTAGAAGCGATAAAACCCTTGATGCCAAGACGGTTGACACCATTCAATCACTTAAAGCGCACGGCATAGCAATAGCCATTGCGACTGGACGCAACCTTCCCATGAGTTTGCCGTATGCAAAGGCACTCGGCGCCAGTGGGATGCTGGCCGGAAATAACGGATCCATAATCATGGATTTAAAAAGTAACAAAGTGGTTGAGGAGCATTTTGTAGACAAAGCAGCCCAGAAAAAAACCATAGAATACTGCTTCACGAACGATCATCCTTTTGTTATCTATACTAAAAAGGGCGTTTTTACGCCGATGCCTGATCGAATCCGTGTTTATAAAGATTGGAATGCCCGTCATCCCAACCATAGTGTGCATTATGAAAATATGGAGACCGTTGAAGGCTTGTCAGCGCTTGATTCGCATAAAGTGTTAATGATTATTGAAGACCCATCGGTCTTTGATACAACCTATGAACATTTTAAGAATCTTGATGATGCGCATGTCACCAAAAGCAGCAAACACTATATCGATGTCTTACCCAATCATATCTCCAAGGCGTATGCCTTAAAACAATTCATGGCCCACTACGGGGTGAGTGCTGAGGAAACCATTGCCTTTGGCGATTCAGACAACGACGCAGAAATGCTCAAACTTGCCGGAACCGCCTATGCCATGTACAATGCAACACCCCTGACCAAAGCATCCGCCAACCACGTCACAGCATATGATAACAATGACGCGGGTGTCGCGCATGCACTCAAAAATCACTTTACAAATTTGTAAAAAAAAGACCTTATTTGCACTTAATGCTGCCTAAAGGTATATAAATTGAAAGCAGCGCCAAAATAAGGTATATTATGAGTAATACCAAATGTAGATTCATTTGTCATATAAAGAGGTGAACATTATGTATAATGCAGAAGAAATTAAAAAAGGAAGTTTACCGGGTATAGCCATCCGCGGCCTTGCCCCCTTCCCCAATACAGACGTTAGAACTGAAGTTGGACGCTCAGTAAGCAAAACAGCATTGCTTGAGGCGGAAAGAAATCACGATTCTTACGTTCTTTTACTCGTGCAAAAAGATCCAAACATTGAAGAACCAAGCCAGGAAAACATGCTAACCTATGGTGTTGTGGCCAAAATTGGAATCAAAATCAAGCTGCCAAACGGCAATTTTAAAGTGAAATTTGATCCCATTGTACGTGCAGAGATTGAATCATTTGATGAATCCAGTGAGAATTATTTCCTGGTCAATTTTGAAACACGTCCACCCAAACAAGGAGATGTGGATGAAGAAGTTGCCTTAGTACGCATGATTGTTAAACAGGTCATGGATAATGCACAATCCATTCTTCAAAACCCAAAACAAAGCATAGAAACGGTACAATCAGGCATTTCCTCAGATAAACTCGCTGATAAATTGGCCAACAATCTGAAGATTCAGGAAAACAGTAAGTTTAAGTATATTGAAACTGAATCGATTGAAGAGCGTCTTAACTATTTGCTTCAAGATATCGAAAAAGAGCGTCACATGAGTGAGATTGAAGAAAAAATCAATCGTACGGTCAAGAAAAACATTGATGAAAATCAACGTGAGTATTACTTGCGTGAGAAGTTGCGCGCAATCCAAGAAGAACTTGGGGATAAAGCGAAAAAAGAAAGCGAAATTGAAAAACTCCGCCAACAAATCCAGGACAAAGGCATGCCAAAACATATTGAGGAGAAGGCACTTTATGAGCTTTCACGCTATGAGACCTTACCTTCAAGCAGTGGAGAAAGCGGTGTAATTCGTACCTACCTTGATTTCCTCATTGAGCTGCCTTGGAATGAAACCACTGAAGATGAAAATGACATTAAAAAAGCGGAAGCCAATTTGGAAAAAACCCACTATGGGCTTGAAAAGGTTAAAGAGCGTATCATGGAATACCTCGCGGTTAAACTGCTCACTGGTAAAAACCCACAAACCATTCTTTGTTTAGTTGGACCGCCAGGTGTAGGGAAAACCTCACTGGCACAATCGATTGCGACATCACTTAACCGTAAATTTGTCAAGCAATCCCTGGGTGGCATTAAAGATGAAAGTGAAATCCGCGGTCACCGCCGTACGTATCTAGGGGCCCTTCCAGGACGAATTTTACAGGGCATGAAAAAAGCCAAAGTTACCAATCCGCTATTTTTGCTCGATGAGATTGATAAGCTTGGCAGTGACTATAAGGGGGATCCCAATTCTGCGATGTTAGAAGTCTTGGACCCTGAACAAAATGCCAACTTTTCAGACCATTACCTTGAAGATACCTATGATTTGAGTCAAGTTCTCTTTATTACCACCGCCAACTATCTTGGCAACATTCCAGGACCGCTACGTGACCGCATGGAGATTATTGAACTTTCAAGCTATACCGAAATCGAAAAATACAATATTGCGAAAAAACATTTAATGGAAAAACAAATGGAGACGCATGGTCTGGAAAAAGACAAATTGACCATCGATGATGACGCCGTCATGCGCATGGTGCGTGAGTACACCCGTGAGGCCGGTGTACGTCAGCTTGACCGTCTGTTTGGGACCATTGTGCGCAAAGCCATTAAAAAGATTCTCGGCGATAAACTTAAACATGTACATGTTAAAGCCGATGACTTAAAAGAATACTTGGGCAAACCTAAATTTACAAACCATATGGCCGATAAAGAACCTCAAATTGGTGTGGCGACCGGACTTGCCTATACACAATTCGGCGGTGACACACTCGCCGTTGAGGTCGCCTATTATAAAGGCAACGGTAAACTCTCCCTTACTGGTCAGCTTGGCGATGTGATGAAAGAAAGTGCGGAAGCTGCGCTTTCTTACATTAAAGCCAATCATAACAAATATAATATCGACAAAGATGTCTTTGACAACACCAATGTTCATATCCACGTACCTGAAGGCGCCATTCCCAAAGATGGGCCCTCAGCCGGAATCACCATTGGAATTGCGTTGATCAGTGCACTGACTCAACAAAAAGTCAATCCGAAAATCGGCATGACTGGTGAAATCACTTTGCGTGGTCGCGTACTGCCAATTGGCGGCTTAAAAGAAAAAGCAATCGCGGCGCACCGAAGTGGCATTGAGCGTATTGTCATTCCTAAAGAAAACGAACGTGACATTGAAGACATTCCAGAAGAAGTACGTGAAAAACTTACCATTGACCAAGTCGAAAACATCGATGAAGTGGCCAAAATAGCCCTTGTTCAATCTTAAATTCAAAAGGCAATCACTGATTGCCTTTTTTACTTGACTTGTGTAGAATATGCTAGAGGTGAAACCATGAAAATTAAAACCGTTGAAGGCCCCATCATTACCGGCAAAGCGAGTCAATATCCAAAAGCGTCCCAACCGGAATTCATGTTTGCAGGCCGCAGCAATGTAGGCAAAAGCTCACTGATCAACTCGCTACTGCACCGCCGCAATATTGCATATACCTCCGGAAAACCCGGTAAAACCCAAACCATAAATTTTTATTGGATCAACGAATCCTTTTATCTTGTGGATGTGCCGGGCTATGGTTATGCGAAAATATCAAAAGCCAAACGAGAAGCCTTTGGTGAGATGATTGAACACTACATGCATGAAAGAGAAACGCTGCGCCATGTCTTTTTGCTTGTTGACTTGCGTCATACGCCAACAGAAGATGATGCGTTGATGGTGGATTATCTTGAACATCTGAACCGTCCTTACACCATCCTGGCGACAAAGGCGGATAAGATCAGTAAAAACAAACGCATCAAACATATCAAGCATATCCGTCAAACCCTTGATTTACCTGAAGATGTCTTCGTCTATCCCTACTCTTCTCAAACACACGAATCAAGAGATGCAGTCCTTGCGTTTATGGAATCATTCATCAAATAAAAAATGAGCAAAATTGCTCATTTTTTTATTTGACGCTGCTGTATGTAATTGTAAAGTTCCGCATCATAAATTTTTTCCACCTGTCTAAGATCGGTTGGTTTGGTTGCACCAAGGGCGCACATGATGCGTCTGAGCTCGTCAAAAAACACATCCATCTGTTTAAAGGCTGAATCAACAGATTCGTTGTGCACCAATTTTAAAAACCATCCGGAAAGCCCTACCATTGTTGCGCCAAGACTCAATGCTTTGATGACATCATAAGGACTGCGCACCCCACCACTTGCAATCAGGGTCTGAATATTTAACGGCCTTGCTTCCAATAAGGATTCAACAGTGGAAAGGCCATAATTATTTAAATCATTGAAAGGAATATCCCTTCGTGCATTTTCTATGCGCTTAAAATCAGTGCCACCACGCCCAGAAACATCAATGCCGTCTACACCAATTTCTTTTAAGGTCTTTAATGCATGTGGGTCCAGCCCAAATCCTACCTCTTTAACGATCAAGGGAATATCAAGCTTTGCATGAATGTCACGAATGTTGTTTATATAGCCTTTAAAATTTGTATCCCCTTCAGGCATAATCAGCTCTTGAAGCGGATTTAGATGAATTTGCATGGCGTTTGCATCAATCTTTTTGCGCGCACGCTCAACGTTTTTTATGCCATGCTCAGCACCAAGGTTGCCTATGAGAAAAGCATTGTTCATGATTGAACGTACTGAGTCATATGTTTTCGCTGAGGCGTCATTTTTTAGCGCACCAGAAAGCGATCCGACGGCCATGGGGATATTGTAGCTTGACGCGATCGTTGCGAGCTTTTCATTGATCAATTCTGCTTGAGCGGTCCCCCCAGTCATGGCATTGATCATGATGGGCGCATCAAACGTGCGTCCCAAAAACTGTGTTTTCAGACTAACCGAGTTAAGACTGCATTCATTGAGCGCATTTGGCATCAACCGTACACGGTCAAAATCATTGGTCGTACTTTGTTGTTTCAATGCTTCTTTAATGTGGTCATCTTTTCTGGACATGGTCATTCCTCACATTCAGTAACAACCAGTTGCGTTGTTTTTTAATGGTTGCATCAAAGTCAGTTTTCAATGCGTCGCGCGCATGAAAAACAAGGACATTGTCTCCCCCGCCCGCTCCGGAAAACTTCATGGCCTGTTCAGGGCTGAGTGACTTTTCAATCGCACGCATGGACGGGGTGAGAAGCGCCACATCACAAGCCTTACCTAGTGAGGCATACAATTGAAACAAAGTGTTGATTGTCTTTAAAAATCGTGTGGTGTCTTCGTTTTGTTGAGCATTAATCAACCGTTTAAATACTGCGTGTATCTGCTTTTTAAACGCTTCATACGCCGTGTGATTTTTTGAATCAAGAACCGCTTTGACCAGCTTTTGCGAGGAAACTTTTTTGCGTAAATTTATCACGCTCATGGGCAAAAAAGGATAAGAGAAGGGTTGAATTGATAACCCGTCCCACGGTGTCATGATGTCAACTTCACGATTATAGAACAATTCTTTATTAAAAGGATGATACAGTATCGGTGATTTATAAGCGGCCACTGCCAAGTCACCGTACGAAGCATTATCAAGATCATTTATTTGTGCAAGCACCGCAGATTTATAAAGCGTGAGGGCATCAAGGCTTACACCGTGAAATTGTAAAATGGTGTCGATTAACGCAACAGTAATGGCACCACTGGAGCCCAGACCCAAACTTTTCTTATGTTTGGAAAGTGTAGAGGTCAATGTTAATTTGAACGGGTGAAGACTTATTTCAAGTGTGTCCTCCAAATACGCTTTAATGTGTTGCATGATTGTTTTAACAAGCGGGTTATAGTGAAAGGCTTCAAAGGTTTGATCAAATGTATGTTTCTTGTGTGCACTGATGTATTGAAAAGTGGAATGGGATTCTATCTGACACGTTACACCTTGTGAAGTCGGGATGATCCATGCGGGGGTATCACGGCTCACCACACTGTATTCCCCTGCAATATATAGTTTACCCGGGGTGAAAGTCTTAAGACTACTCAAGTGTGTGCGCACCCTTTTTGGCGATGTCCAGACGTTTGATTCGCTTGAATCCTTCTTGGATTAAACGGTTTTGAATGATGTCAATGTCTTTAATCTTACAAAGCAATTTCACATTGGGCCCCGCATCCATGGTCGCATACACTTCAATACCTTCGCGTTGAAGGGTTGAAACGATCGATAAAATGTGTTTGCTTTCTTCGGTTAAATATTCAATGGGTGGTTTAGCGTTAGCCATGGTTTCATGCATCAGCAAGGCATTGCGTTCAGTGATGATGCCGACTTGCTTGAAATCATGCGCATCAATTGCCGCTTTCATTGCTTCAGCATCGTTGGACGCTTCACTCACCCACTGCGTGTAACTTGATGACGTTTTCACACAATGGGCCATCGCCTCACGTGAAGGAATTTCTTTTTGGGCTTCATTGACACTGACAGCTAAAATAACCGTATCATCAAAAGGCCATGCAATGGCATTGATATTGCCCTGTGTATCCCAAGCCACCGCACCACCCAAAAGACTGCGCGTCGCAGAACCGGACCCCTTGCGTGTGATTTCACTCAGTGTTTTTAAGTCATAGTCAGTCTTAAAGAAACGATTGGCGGCTTTAGCAAGTGCGGCATACGCACTTGCACTTGAGGCAAACCCTGCCGCAATCGGAACGGTGTTGACACTGGTCATGCGAATGCCCAAAGAAGCGTCAAACCCCTCAAATTGTGAAAGAAACCGTTGAACACGTTTATGATCAGCGGTGGTGGCTGGATGGTCATTGATAAAAACTTCCAGTGTGTTTTTATCGGTTGTTTCCAGCATGGTTGTGCTGCCAAACCCATCCAGTGTGAGTGAAATGGATTCATTGTAAGGCAGGACGCGTTTCACATCCCGCTTGCCCCAGTACTTGATCAGCGCAATATTAATCGGTGCATAGGCTTTAGCGCTCGGCATAAAAATCCTCCTTAAAATTAAGCGTGAACACGTCATCTGTCCATTGTTTGAACACGTTGACAATGTCACCGGCAATTTGTTCATTTTCAGCCAGTGCAATCACAGCGCCACCGAGTCCACCGCCACTCATTTTAGCGCCCAGTGCCCCCGCTTCTCGTGCTGCATCAACGCGTATATTTACTTCATTGGTGCAAAGGCCAAGGTCATCAAGACACGCATGGGCTGCGTTGAGCGAGTGGCCCATTGCATGTAAATCCCCACGTTTTAATGCGGCCTTTGCGTCTTGAGTTGCGGTTTCAATTGTGTCGATATTGGCTTTGCCTTTGTTATTCTCAAGCTTTTCACGGACCATTTGAACTGCTTTTTTGGTTTGGCCTTGTTCACCGCTATGGGTAATGACAAGATGACCTTTTGCGGGTAAATTTAAGGGTTTGGGCGTATCATCCTTAATAAATTCAAAGGGATGATCATTCGTGACGGCGTACGCATCAATCCCGCTTGGGGTGCCGTGTGCCATCGTTTCTGACATATGTAACCACTGATATAATGCATGATTGCTGAGAGTGACCGCATGGTCTTCATAAAAAGCACGAATAATGGACGCCGCTATGGCGGCTGACGATCCAAAACCGGCACGAAGCGGAATGGTAGAATGAATGGTTATGGTGTATGGGCCTCTTTGAAAATAACTTCTAAGGGCGTGCACAAGTTCTGTGAGCGGACTGAGCATTTGTGGTGCTTCACGCATTTCGCCGGTATAAAGTGGCGACTCTATCATCATTATATCATGGGGCGTGAGGGTCGTGTGGACGGTTGCACTGACAAGGGGTAAGGCAATGGCAGGTTTATTATAAACTACCGCGTGTTCACCGATTAAAATGACTTTTCCATGTGCGCGGCTCATTAAAAGACCCCTCCAATTAAAATTTCAATAAGCAGTGGTGCGGCATAAAGTGACATGAACATGACACCGTAATTGACGCCCATTTTATGTAGACCCCCAGTCAATAGGCCAATGAGTAAGACGCCGAATATGTTTATAAATCCTGCATCGATAAAAGCAAGTAAAACAATGAAGGCGATAAATAACGCCAAAACGGCTTCATGGGGGACTCTACTTAAAATAACGCGTGTAATGGTACGGGCATATTTGGTAATAAGTACATAACTAATCACAAGCGCAATGGCTGCACCGACAATGATAGCAACGGTAAGCTGCGTGAAGCTGAGAATATGGTGAATATTATAATCCGGTGTGTACACAGGCGGTGCGTTAAACAGTGCAGCACCCGGCCCAATCGCAACCGGTGAAAGCGGAATGCCAAGCGCAAGCAGCGGTATGATAATCCCTGAAAGGTAGGTTGCTTGCACCGTTGCACTCATGGAAACAACACTCATTGTTGAGCGTTTTAGTGGACTTGTAAATCGTTTCCCAATCGTTTCACCAACTAAAATGGTAAGCCCAACCGGTGAGAGAACAAACAAAATGTTGACAATCAGTGCACCATAAGAAAGATGTCTCATCTCATCGAATGAGAGAATTTGAAGTGGTGACACTATTTCTTTATTATCACTGGCTTTGGGAATAGAAATGGTTTTGGGTGCGTCCTGATATTGCTTTAGTCGTTCATTTTGGTTAAGAAGTGAGAACAGTTTAAAAATGAGCGGACCAATTGTAATACCTAAAAAGAATGAAACAGTAATCTGCGTATCTTCAGGCACCACGCCAGTCCCCCAGTATAAGTGCCTTAAACTTTCAAAAAGCATTGCTAGAGGGACGATTGATAACAGTGACAACACTTTATGACGACTGATTAATGAAAGGAACACCGCCCCGATAACAAAGAGCCATGCCCCATAGGGCTCTATGACCTGTGCAAAAGGGCTCAGTATGTGTGCTAGCCCAAGCGATACAGGAATCGCAATCAAAACCCCAAGCATGGAAGCAGTGGCCATTTTTTTAATGATTTCAGCAGATTTACCATGGGATTTGATCAAAAGAGTATGTTCAATCATCGCACTGCTCATCACACCACCGGGCAGTCCAACAAGTGCCGTGGGCATGGTGTTGGTAAGATTCAATGTCACAATGGCGGCAATAAAAAAGGTGACCACAATCATGGCGTCCACCCCGGTTAAAACAAGGGCCAGTGTAATGGGTAACAAAACACTGGTTTCATCGGTACCGGGTATAAAACCGATGAATGTATAAAGAAGCACAGCCGCAAGTGCTGCACCCATCATGCCAATCAGTAAAGAAGGATCCATCACTGTTCATCCCTCTCTTCAACATTACGCTTGGGTTTAATGAAGAAACTCGCAACGGCAAAACTAATCACCGCGCCAGCCAACCCAAAAAAAAGCCCCATAGTTTCATTCTCACTGGGAGCTAACAAATGCGCACCGAGTGTGAAAATGACTGCAGCAATGATGGCTTTCACTAGACTCTTAGGGTTGACACTGTCGCCCCATATTTCAATTAATGGTTTATAATTCATCATGTTTACTCCTTAGTCGTTCATGTTAATAAAATTATAACCGATTTTTCCGTGCGCGTGAAATCATATACAATGCAGCAACTTAAGGGGAATATATTGAAAAACCATTCACGCTATGATACTATCTACATAACAACCATGAACGAGCGGAGTATTCAGGATATTTTGTTTTCAAGAGAGCCGGTGGTGCTGTGAACCGGTAAACATGCCTGAAGAAGTCACTCGGGAGTTGGTGAAGGGATAATCTTCACCCGCTGGCGGCGTTAATGCACGAGTGCCGACACTGTCGGAACCAAGGTGGCACCGCGCGTAAGCGCCCTTGTTAAGGGTGCTTTTTTTATTGATAAACATGAAGGAGTGGTTCGATGAACATGGCAAAAAAATATGACCATAAATCGGTCGAAGCAAACAAGTATCAAACGTGGAAAGAAAACGGATATTTTAATAGTGGGGATACATCTAAGCCACCCTATACCATTGTCATTCCGCCCCCCAATGTTACAGGAAAACTGCATTTGGGCCATGCGTGGGACAATACGCTTCAAGATATCATTATTCGCCAAAAACGGATGGCTGGGTATGATGCGCTATACTTACCGGGAATGGATCACGCCGGCATTGCAACGCAGGCAAAAATTGACGCACGCCTCAATGAACGCGGCATCAACCGTTTTGACCTGGGACGTGAAAAGTTCTTAGAAGAAGCGTGGCAATGGAAAGAAGAATATGCGGAATTCATCCGTGAACAGTGGGCCGCACTCGGCATTAGTGTTGATTATAATAAGGAGCGCTTCACCTTGGATCAGGGATTATCTGATGCGGTGAAAACCGTCTTTTTCAAATTATATGAAAACGGAATGATTTACCGTAAAGAGCGCATCATCAACTGGGACGTTCAAGCCAAGACCGCACTAAGCAACATTGAAGTTGAACATAAGGAAATTGAAGGCGCACTTTATTACTTTAAATATTATTTGGAAGATGAAAGTGACTATATATTGATTGCGACCACCCGTCCTGAAACCATCTTCGCGGATACGGCGGTCATTGTGCATCCAGATGATGAAAAACGTCAAAAATTCATTGGAAAGCGTGTCGTAATTCCAGGGACAAGCAGAAGTGTGCCTGTTATTGAGGATGACTATGTAGACCGTGAATTTGGAACAGGGGCACTAAAAGTAACACCGGCTCATGACCCCAATGACTTTGAAATTGGGGAGCGTCACAACCTTGAGATGCCTCTTTGTATGCATGAAGACGGAACCATGAATCACTTGGCTCATAAATATGAAGGCATGGAACGATTTGAATGCCGCAGAGCATTGGTTAAAGATTTAAGAAGTGAAGGGTTGATGACCGCACAAGAAACCCACGTGCATGCCATTGGACACAGTGAACGTACCGATGTTGTGGTTGAACCACGCTTAAGCAAGCAATGGTTTGTCAAAATGGCACCCCTGGCCAAACAGGCTTTAGAAAAAAGCGACGCATCATTTGTGCCGCCACGGTTTGAAAAAATATTTCGTCACTGGATGGAAGATGTTCAAGACTGGTGCATTTCCCGTCAACTGTGGTGGGGGCACCGAATTCCCGCTTATTATAAGGGCGACGATGTTTACGTTGGGGATAACCCACCAGAAGGGTATGTTCAGGACGAAGACGTGCTTGACACTTGGTTTTCCAGTGCCTTATGGCCATTTTCGACACTTGGGTGGCCGAATGAAACAAAAGATTATCAACGCTACTACCCAACGCAAACCATGGTTACAGGCTATGACATTATCTTTTTCTGGGTTGCCCGCATGATTTTTCAAGGACTTGAATTTACCAATCAAACACCATTTAAACACGTATTGATTCACGGGCTCATTCGTGATGAAAAGGGACGAAAAATGAGTAAATCACTGGGTAATGGCGTGGACCCAATGGATATCAAGGAGCGCTATGGCATTGATACGCTACGTTATTTCCTGAGTACGAACAGTGCGCCGGGACAGGATTTGCGCTTTGAAATCGAGAAAGTGGAATCAAGCTGGAACTTCATCAATAAACTGTGGAACATATCCCGTTTCATTTTAATGCATCTTGAAAATATAGACGTCTATTCGCTAAATATAGATGAAACCGCTCTTGAACTGAAAGATCGATACATTTTATCGAGACTGCAAACCACCATTGAAGACGTTAACCGCAATTTTGATCGTTTTGAGTTTGGTGAAGCGGCGAAAGCTTTATACAAATTCTCGTGGGATGAAGTGGCCGCATGGTACGTGGAAATGTCCAAAGTCACCCTTGAAAACGGTGATCAAACAGCCATTCAAACAACAAAGGCCGTCCTTCATAAGGTGTGGATCAGCGTAATGAAAATGCTGCATCCTTTCATGCCGTTTGTGACTGAAGAAATTTATCAGCTTCTTCCGCTTAAAGATGAACAAAGCATCATGATTGCGTCATGGCCACACGTTGAAAACAACTATAAAAACACGGATGCTGTCAAACAATTCGGTGTCATAAAAGAGCTCATTAGCCGAATTCGTAATGTTAGAAACGACTATGATGTTTCCAATAAAACACCAATCGGGGTTTATATCGAAGCCAATGAAACCATTCAAGCATTGCTTGAAAAAGAGAAACCAATCATTGAACGCTTTGTAAATCCAGACCCCTATCACATGGCAACAACCATTGATCTCACGGAGAATACACTCAGCTTTGTGCAGTCTGAACTGACCCTTTATATCCCAATGGGAAGTCTTGTTGACTTGGACGCAGAAATCAAAAAACAAGAAGCAGAAAAAGCAAGACTTGAAAAAGAAATCAAACGGGCTGAAAACATGCTTTCCAACGAAAACTTCGTAAACAAAGCCCCTAAAGCCAAAGTGGAAGAAGAACGCGAAAAATTAAACGGATATCAACGCCAAAAAGGCCAAGTTGAAAAACGAATCAAGGAATTAAAAAATAATGTTTAAAACCCTCCAAGAAGCACAACAATGGATAGAATCTGTCGAAAAATTTTCTGATAAATACGATCTTTCGCGCATGCAAAACGCATGCGCGATGCTTGGTCACCCTGAAAATGATTTTAAAAGCATCCATATCGGGGGCACCAACGGCAAGGGCTCAACCTTGCAAATGCTGAATCAAGTGCTTTTGGAAAGTGGTTATAAAACGGGCACGTTCACCAGCCCCTACATTGTTCACTTTAACGAGCGCATCACCTTAAATGGCACGATGATTTCTGATGTGGACATGCTTTATTATATCAATGAAATCTATACCGTTCAGAAAGACTATTACGAAAAATACCATGACCAAATCACATTCTTTGAAATGTTAACCTTAATCAGCTTTTTATATTTCAAGAATGCCGATGTAGATGTTGTCCTTTATGAGGTGGGACTCGGTGGGACACTGGATGCGACCAATGTTATCACTCCCCTCATCAGCATTATCACATCTATTGGGTATGATCATATGGGTGTGCTT